>CACZPB010000167.1 GCA_902782905.1 uncultured bacterium | reverse complement strand
CGATTCGGATTAGAGTTATTTGATATAGGCGATATTATTTTAGAGTCTAATTTTGAAATCGTTAAGAAAACTCTTGAGGCTGGCGGTATTGTTCGCGGTATCAGAATCCCAGGCGGTGCAAAATACTCAAGAAAAGATATTGATGATATTACAAAACTTGCTGTATCTTTTGGTGCAAAAGCTTTGGCAAATATTATTTATCAGGAAGACGGAACTGCAAAATCTCCTGTTCTCAAGTTTGTGACAGAAGAACAAGCAAAAGCTATCCAAGAAAGAGCCGGCGCTGTGGCAGGTGATATAATCTTCTTTGTCGCAGACAGACCAAAACTTGTCTATGATATTATGGGAAGATTAAGACTTCATTTTGGTAAGTCATTAAATCTACTTGATGAGAGCAAGCACAATCTTCTTTGGGTTGTAGACTTCCCGATGTTTGAATACAGTGACGAAGAAGGCAGATATATGGCAATGCACCATCCATTCACTTCTCCAAACTTGGAAGATTTGGATAAGCTTGATAGCGGTGATTTGGGTAACGTTAAATCAATCGCTTACGATATCGTATATAATGGAACGGAACTCGGTGGCGGTTCAGTCAGAATTCACTCATCAGAAGTTCAAAAGAAAATCTTTAAGGCGCTTGGTTTAACAGAAGAAGAAGCAACCGAAAAGTTCGGCTTTATGGTTAATGCTCTTCAATACGGTACACCACCGCATGCAGGTCTTGCAATCGGTTTAGACAGACTCGTTGCACTTCTTTGCAGAACAGAGTCAATTCGTGACGTTATTGCATTCCCGAAAAATGCAAGCGCTAAGTGCTTGATGTCAGACGCTCCGGGAGAAGCTTCGCTTCAACAAATGAGAGAATTGCATATTAAAAGCACTGTAACAAAACAATAATTTTAGTCAAAAATAAAATCAAGGCGGGTTTGGTATTTACCAAACCCGCCTTGCTCGTGTTTATTTAATGTTCATATTTTATGCGCTTCCCCAGTCAAACACTGATTGTATTGCGTCATCTATCAATGTTTTTACTGCTTGCATCTCTGTATTAATAGCTTCCAACTCAGTTGAAAAATCTTTTAGTTCAATATCAAGAAAATCTTCTTTTTCACTTATGCGTTCTTTTTCTGCGTTGTACCATGCCGTTACTTCTTCTCTGGCATCGGAGTCGTTTCTTTCTTGGACAGTTCCGTTTGTAATAAAATAAGTCAAAGAAGTGTTTGGTTCATATTCGCCGGTAAAATTGTCATGCGCGTCTTTACCGACCTGTGCCAAGCAGAAGGTACCTGATACAAGTGCATCGCTGACATAATCACTGTTTGTATTTATTTCATTGTTATACTCTGTTGTAAAACCATTTGTTGCAGCTGCTTTGAATATAGGCAAATAGAAAGCAATTACTGAACAAAGGTCTGAATCAGTTGTAGAATATGTTTTTGTTTTTTCGCCGGTGCTTTCACCTGTCAAAGTCTTTTGTGTTGCGAAATCGCCTTCTGTTTTATATGTTCCATTTTCTATAAAAGACTTAACTTTTTCTAAGTTATTACTTGCGCCGCTGTTGTATGCTACAGCACAAATCATTTTTGCCAAATTTTCATCACTCAAAGAAAAAGGCTTTCCTCTGCCGGCGCTATCAATTCCAACAGCACCACCCATAACGTCTCTGATTACTTGTGCGCATGTGTTATTCAAAACGACCAAGCCTTTATAGTCAGTTAATATTGTAGAGGCATTGTCTTTGGATATGCGATTTTTGTTGTGAAAATTTTGACATTCATTGTATCCGCTTCCCATCAAATATTGATAAGTAATCTTGTTATATTGATTATTGGCAAAGTAACAAATTTTTTGGGCTTTAAGCTTACTGTAATATTCTTTAGAAAGATTAGATTGCTCTCTTGAAAGAGCCATTTTTTCCATAGAATCAATAGCAATGTTATATTCCAAGTCGGCTTTTCGGCTTGTTAAGGTTAAGAATCTAACTTGTGAAGCTGCTAATCCCATTTTTCTTTCCTTTATCCCTTTTATTTTCCCCCTCTCCTTGAGGAGAGGGTTGGGGTGAGGTGTCCACCCATTTCGAGTATTCTTTACATGTTTATCGGCATTTTTTTTGAAAACTTTAGCCTTTTTGAAAGAATTTTGAAATATTGTTACAATTCTTTACAAACATGCTATAAAAAGGCAATTTTGCTCTCTGTGTTGTTTTTATCATGTTAGAAGAAGAAATGTGTGTAATTAAAATGTGTATAAGGAGTGCTAAAAATGAGTGAAGTAACAGGTGTAACAAGCAATATTGTAAGCCCTAATCCGCCGAAAACTCCAATAAAAGTTCCTGTGATATACAGCAATCCAAACTTCAGAGCATCTGCACCTAAAAACCAAGATGAACAAATAGATGCTTTTATAAAGCAACAGGAAAAAGACCGAAAAAATGCCAAACGTGGTCAATACTTTAATTACACAGTTTTAGGACTTATCGGTTTAGCAAGTTTGGGTTCTTTAGGAATCATGGCACATCAAGCCGGTTGGTTTAAACATTTCAAATTAGATTTTAAAGATTTAGCAAATGAAAAGACGTTAGATCAGATGGCACTACCAAAAAGCCAGATAAGCACTACAAATAGAATAACCACAAGAATTGAACATTACGCTGAAATGATAAAAAAAGGTGGCAAAAAGGGAAGTGCAATATTATTTTATGGTCCTCCAGGGACAGGTAAAAATACATTTGCTTATGGTATAGCCAAAAAATTTCCTGATGCTAAATTTATAGAAATGGATATTTCTAAAATGAATTCTATGTGGCATGGTGAATCAGAAAAAAATGCTTTGGGAACGATGGAAGCCGCAGTTAAATATGCCAAAAAACATCCCAAAGAAAAAATATTTGTATTCATTGATGAAATTGATTCTGTAATGATGAAAGATTCCGGTGTAAACGGCAAGATGTCAAATGATATGCTTAACGCATTTAAAAAAGGTTTTAATAAATTAACAAATCAAGAAAACATAGTTGTAATAGGAGCTACAAACTTACATATTAATCCTGAAAAAGCTATGGCACAAGGGAAAATGTTAGATAGCGCCATGCTTGACAGATTCGCTCAAAAAGTTCTTGTAGATTTACCGACTAAAGAACAAATTTTAGAAAGTATCGGCAAATTTTATAATAGTTCTGATAGGGGCATGATTGATGAAGCTTTGAAAAACAATAAAGATATCAGATGGGATAAAATTGCAGAATTTTTATCCGATAAAAAACACGGAACTTCATTTAGAAAATTAACTGACATTCTCGGAAGCGCTGCTGAAGGAACAAAAGTCGGAGAAAATGTAACTTTTGAAGAAATCATAAATGCAATAAAAGAACATCAACATAACTTAAATGCAAGTGATGCCGAAATTAAATCTCTTATAGATTCATTAAAATAGGAAAAAATAATGTTAAAAGTACAAAACATAAATACTAATTTTAAATCAGATAATCAAGTACAGTTTACCCCTCGTCAGACAGCTTCGATGCCTTTGATGCCTTATGACAGCTTTGAAATGTTAGAAACTAAGGCAAGTAAGAAGGAAAAACAAAAAGATGTTTGGAATAAAGCCGGTGTTATTGCTCAATGCGGGCTTGCGGTTGGGGTCTTAGGCTATTTAATTATGCAAATTATACAGCATAGATTTAATAAAAAAGTATTTCAAATACAAGAGGAACAATTTAAACGTCAATTCCCAGATATTATTGACAAAATCGCAGAGAAAAACCCAGTAGCGGAATTATTTAAAGACGTAACAAAAGATACTGCAATTCCAGATTTATCATCTGATAGCATTAACCCTAAATTAAAAAAATTTATTAATGAAACAATAGATTCATTAAAGGTTAGTAAGGAAATCTGTGATTATACCGGTTCTGATATGCCACCAAGAATGTTGTTACTTCATGGTCCTACAGGGACAGGTAAAACATTTACTGCAAAAATATTTGCAAAAGCACAAGGTGCTGAATATGCAGAAGTACAATTTTCAGATGTATCTTCAAAATATGTTGGTGAAACCTCAGTATTTATCTCTAATAAGTTTAAAAACTTTGCAGATTTAGCAAAGGCTAATCCTGATAAAAAATATGTAGTTGCTTTTAACGAAATTGATTCTTTAATCAACAATGTAGAAAAGCTTGGAGAAAATAATTTACATTTAGGTCAAAACAGAACTTCGTTCTTAAATGGTTTGGATTCTATTAAAGATATTCCAAATTTAACAATAGTTGGAACAACAAACATAAACCCTAATTCCGCAAGATTAGATGCCGCAACTCTCAGAAGATTTGGTAATGTATTTGAAATTCCGTTACCTACAAAAGAAGAATTAAAAGCATCTCTAAAATGGCAATTACATAATTGTAAGGCTGCAACAGAAAAATATGATTTTATGAAGGAAAATTCAGTTCAAATAGATAATTTCTTAGATAAGATGGTTAAAAGGAGATGCGCCCATGGTGACATGGAAACAATTGTCCAAAATGCATTAAATAAATTCAAGCTTAATATTAAAGATAAACCAAGTGCTTTGAATGAAAAATTTGATATAAAATATCTTGAAGAAGCTCTTAAAGAAAAAGAAGTAATCGCAAGTGGCTTAGGTATTCCATCACAAGTTCCAGTGATGCCGGAACTGACATTATGGCAAAAATTTAAAATTCTTTTCGGTAGAAATAACTAGTATATATCCTTTGCATGCACTTTGTATACAGTTTTAAGGAGTGTAACAATTTTGAAAAATTTTTACTTCAAAAAGGCAATTTTT
>CACZPB010000166.1 GCA_902782905.1 uncultured bacterium | reverse complement strand
TTCGAACCCAGGATGCAGGTTGCCCCACATAACACCTTAGCAGGGTGCCGCCTTCAGCCTACTCGGCCATGTCTCCACTTGATATGTACATGCTAACATAAACATAAATATTTTGAAAGTATAAATACAAAAAACCCTGACTCTATCTCAAGAAATCAGGGTTTACAATACTCTCAGCTTATAAAACGGACAGCGTTTTTATTTTACTGCCTGCAACTTTGCCGGTACTCCGTTCTCTGCATTAATCATTACCGCATTCGATACCGCCATTGCCCTTCGCTTTTTTGCCCCTCTTAATATAAATTCAACTCCGCCGAACATATTATTACTTGGGGTTGTGATTTTTTTCAACATATCCTTTAGTCCTTTCCTAATGTATATTTTTGAGACTTGCTGTTCTTTATCTTGTATTATGTATATCGGCAAAATTTTCAAAAACTTTAGGATTTTTTCTTATTTTGTTACAAATGTTTACACAAACATAAAAGAGGCGCCGGACTGATGTCCGGCGCCTCTTTTAAAAGTTTAATTATATTACCTAAGCTTTTTCTGACATAAATTTATTCATTGCTTCATTTGAGATTTCCACTGTATCTTGAATGATTGAACCTACTGTTTCCATAGATTCTTGTGCTGCCTTAATAAGTTTTACATCCTTTACGGCATCAAATTGTTGCGCTTCAATTTGCGCTTTTAGAGCTTGAACGTCTGTATCAGAAACTGAATTAATACTACTCATCTTTGGGGTACCTCACTTTACGTATATACTATAATTTTAACACTTTTTACTGTATTTTCAACCCTTATGCTATATCAGCATCAGATTTTTTTGGTATGTCTGTTACATTATTTTTGGGAAGATGAATTAGTTCTGCTTGATTGTCTTTTTCGTCTTGTTTTTCTACCATTTCCTTTGTTATAACAAACTTTTTAATATTTTGTTTTGTCGGAATGTCGTACATAACATCAAGCATAAGTTCTTCTACTATTGAGCGAAGCGCACGTGCACCTGTTTTTCTCTTAATTGCTTTCTTTGCAATTAATTCTACAGCCTCAGGCTCAAATTCCAAATCTACGCCGTCCATTTCAAGCAAACATTTGTACTGTTTAAGCACAGCATTTTTAGGCTCAGTAAGAATCATTTTTAACGTATCTTCGTTTAGTGCATCCAATACTGCATAAACAGGAATACGACCGATAAATTCAGGTATTAAACCAAATTTAAGCAAGTCTTCCGGTTGAAGTTTTTTCAGAAGTTTTGATGCAGCTTGTTCTTTTTCTGCTTGTGTTTGAGCGACATTGCCAAAACCAATTGAATTGCCATCTTTAACACGGTGTTCAATTATTTTATCCAAATCAACAAACGCTCCGCCTACAATAAACAGAATATTTTTTGTATCAATTTGAATGACTTCTTGTTGTGGATGTTTTCTTCCGCCTTGTGGAGGAACATTTGATATAGTGCCTTCAATAAGCTTTAATAAAGCTTGTTGAACGCCTTCACCGGAAACGTCTCTTGTAATAGATGTGTTTTCTGATTTTCTTGCAATCTTATCAATTTCATCTATGTAAATAATGCCTCTTTCCGCTTTTTTGGCGTCATAGTCAGCATTTTGATATAATCTTAAGAGAATATTTTCTACATCATCGCCGACATATCCTGCCTCTGTTAGAGTTGTTGCATCAGCAACCGCAAACGGAACGTCAAGCATTTTTGCTAACGTTTGTGCTAAAAGTGTTTTACCGGAACCTGTCGGACCAACAAGAAGAATGTTTGATTTCTGAATTTCAACATCATCTTTGCTGCCGTTTTGATTATGCTTAAGTCTCTTATAATGATTATAAACAGCTACTGATAAAACCTTCTTCGCATCATCTTGTCCTACAATATGCTGATCCAAATATTCTTTAATTTCATGAGGTTTTGGAATAGGTTTATCTTCAGCAATAGAGTCTTTTTTCTCAGGTTCTCCACCGTCTTTTGATTTTTTGTCTTTTTGTTCGAAGAATTCTTCGTCTAATATTTCGTTACAAAGATCAACGCATTCGTCGCAAATAAATACGTCCGGTCCTGCTATTAATTTCTTTACTTGATCTTGCGTCTTTCCGCAGAAAGAACACTTTAGTCTATCATTTGTTGTCGGCATAGTGCCTCCTTTTTAAGAGGTGATTAAGTGAAATGTGATTGAGTGATTATGGATATTAAATAACCTGCTCGCTAGTTCACCTGCTCACCTGTTCACTATTCTTTAGTAATAACTTTGTCAATCATGCCATATTCAAGAGCTTCTTGAGGAGTCATGATGTAATCACGGTCAGTATCCTTTTCAATCTTTTTAATTGATTGACCTGTGTTTGAAGCCATGATTTCGTTTAAAGTCTTTTTAATTCTCAAAATTTCTTGTGCTTGGATTTCAATATCCGTAGCTTGACCTTGAGCTCCACCCAAAGGTTGGTGAATAAGCACTCTGGAATGAGGTAGAGCCATTCTCTTACCTTTTGTGCCTGAGCAAAGTAAAAATGCACCCATAGAAGCTGCTTGACCCAAACAAATTGTTTGAACGTCAGCTCTTATGTGCTGCATCGTGTCATAGATTGCAAGTCCGGCAGTAACACTTCCTCCTGGAGAATTGATATATAACATGATATCCTTTTCAGGGTTTTCACTGTCTAATAATAACATTTGTGCAACAATTAAATTTGCAACCATGTCATCAATTTGCGTACCTAAAAATATAATTCTTTCTCTGAGTAATCTTGAAAAAATATCAAAAGCTCTTTCGCCTCTTGAAGATTGCTCAATTACTGTAGGTACATAACTTGCAAAGCTCATCTTTATTTTCCTTTCTTATTCAAAATACAACCTATTAGCTACATTATACATTTAACTATTTATTAAACCAATAATTAATATGTATGAGATTTGGTTTATCATTATATATATAATTTATTGGGCTAAGGACATTATATCACGAATAAACAGGTGTAGCAACTATTTGCCACACCTGTAAAATTTGATTGTTTATTTCAAGATCTATTATTCTTCATTGAACATATCTTTACCAACTGAGCAAAGAGGACAAGCCCAATCATCAGGTAAATCTTCAAACTTTGTACCGGCAGCAATTCCGTTATCCGGATCGCCTACTGATGGATCATAAACATAACCGCATACTGAACATACATACTTTTGCATAATTTTCTCCTTTTTATAGTTTTTGTTGGGGTTGCTATCACAACCTACTTTTTTATACAGTTTGCAACACTTTTTCTGATTCTTTAATACTTAATACTATTTTATCAGCTAAGCATTCAAGCTCCGATAATTGTTCTTCTTTCAAAGCTGATTTTATGCAAACAGACTCATCTATAATTTCGGTTCCCTTAATTTTCTCCAAAATTGATTTCATAGCCTGACCGCAAGTCGGTGCCCAAGAACCGTTTTGTATAAGAACAACTTTTCTGTTTTGAAGATTATGAGCTGAAATATTGTGCAGCAAATGCTCCATTGTTTCAAATATTCCGTTGTTGTATGTAGTTGTCGCAAAAACAATATGTGAATATTTAAAGGCGTCAGATAGGACATAAGACGAGTGAGTATGTGAAACATCATACATTTTTATGCCTTTAACTCCTTTATCTGCAAGCTTTCCTGCAAGTATATTAGCTGCATTTTCTGTTCCTCCGTATACAGAAGAATATGCGATAAGTACAGATTTTTCTTCAGCTTCGTATCGTGACCACTTGTCGTATTTTTCTACAAAATTGCTAATGTTTTCTTTTATAATTAATCCATGCAATGGGTAAATAGTTTTAATCTCAAGTGTACTTGCTTTTTTCAAAAGCATTTGAACTTGAGCTCCGTATTTACCAACAATGTTGGTATAATATCTTCTCGCCTCATCCAAATAATCTTTTTCAAAATCTACTCCTGTATCAAAAAGATTACCGTTTATTGCTCCAAAAGAGCCAAAAGCATCTGCCGAATATAGTGCCTTGTCGGTTTTGTCATAAGTTACCATAACTTCGGGCCAGTGTACCATTGGAGCCATTGTGAAAACAAACTCATGTTTTCCCGTGTTTAAACTGTCGCCTTCTTTGACAATCATAACTCTTGAGTCAATATCAAAATCAAAGAATTGCTTAATAAGAGCAACTGATTTTGCCGTAGTAATAATCTTTGCTTCCGGATAGACAGATATAACATCTTCTATAAGAGAACAATGATCAGGTTCCATATGTTGAACAACTAAATAATCCAATCCTCTTCCGTCAAGTGCTGCTTCAAGGTTTTGAAAGAACTGTCCGGAACAAGCTCTGTCAACTGTATCAAATAATACTGTTTTATCATCGTTTATCAAATATGAATTGTATGAAACACCTCTCGGTATAGGATAAGCACTTTCAAACAGCGCAAGTCTTCTATCCGAACATCCTATATATGTGATATCGTCCGTAATTCGTCTAATGTCGTACATGCTAATTACTCCTCTAAATAAGCTAAAGACCTAACTATCTTATAACAAACAGGGGGGTAAATCACAAAAAAAGGGGGAATTAATGTAAAGTTTTGTAACGAATTTGGAAAAATTATACGAAAATCCTAAAGTTTACAAAAAAAATGCCGATATACATGCTAAGAAAAGGGAAAATGGCACAGGCCAAAAAGGGATAGGACAATGGGATTGAATGTATCGACTTCAATGGGATTTGAAAACAGAGAACAATTGAAACACACCGCACGTGATATTCTATCAAAGGGCGGTGCTTCTTCTGAAACATCTTCAAAAATTATTGATGAAACTATTTTTGCAAACAAGAGAGCTTATACGGATATGTATTCAAATTCTCAATTATCAATTATAAAAGCTTCTACTCAAATAAGTTTGAATTCTTCCTTAAAGGAGACTTTAAAATATTTAAAATCTCATGCGGCAAAAAAAGCAGAGAAAAAACCTGTTTTAGGTGAAATCTGGAATCTGTTTTCAGAAACTTCAACTAATGAAAATGACTTTGAATTATTTGACTTTAAAATAGATGAAAATGCACAGAACATATTTGCAGCAGCGTAATATTCTTCCTTTTCTCGTATAAATAATGGGCGGTTTGAATTTTTCAAGCCGCCCATACTTTGTTAAGCTAATACTTTTACTATAACTTTTTTTACGAATTGTTTATTTCCCGAATAAAGAGCCGGTTGGTGGGCATCATGCGGGAAAAATACGAGGAATTCGCCGTTTTTCAATACTTGATAATAATTTGATTTTTCGCAGTTCAAAAATTCGATATCTTTGTCATCATTGTATGCTTCTTTCACGGAACAGAACTTGTAATCTGCAATTCCGCACCGTTCTTCTCCATTTATCATATATTGGATATCAATATATTTTCTGTGTGCTTCAAACGGGGCGTTTTCTTTTGTATCGTAACTCTGTATGTTAGCATAATTGTTCTCATCAATTTCATATCTACCGTCCGGCATGTTTAGTAAATCATTGTTTTTTATCCATTCAAAACCCTTTTTTAAGTTCTCTGAAATTTCATAATATGTCTCTGCTCTTTCAATTCTATCTTTTATCATAAACCCTCCTATGTCTCTATTTTACTACAGTTTAGCCGTATGATAAAAATAATTGTTAACAAATTGTAAACAATTGTTAAGCAAAAAGGCAATTTTTAAAAACAGAAATACTTTATATAGGTGTAAGGTTAAAGGTTAGAAAAAAGTTAGGTAGGTTTACTATGTTAATGGCATTCTGGGAAGTCCAGAGATTAACACGCGAAATAAACGATCTTGAAAGGCAGGCGATAATGACTCGCCACAAACTTTCAAACTACCAGAAGTACGCAAGTGCACTGGGAGGTTCGTCGGTTATGACGATGAGTAATATTGCCGGACTTTCATCTGACTTAATTCCGCGAGCCACAATGTTTGCGCAGTTTGCAAATCAAGCAAGTTCTATGAGCGCAATGCAAAATGTTCAAATGGCAAAAATGCAAGGTATGGTTCCTTGGACAGGTAATGCTTTAACTCAGTATCAAGTTGAAATGAGTGCTTTTGCAAGATTCAAAGAACAATCTATGAAGGCTTTAAAACAACAAGAAATCGATATTCTAAACGAAAAAGAGAAAGAAATCGAACTTGAAATGAATAGCATTGAACAAAGGTTGAAGATGAAACGTGCAATGCTTGAATCAATAAAACAAGTTGCAAGTGAGGAAGCCAAGAATAATGTTCCAAAATTTGGCTTCGGATAAATAAAAAAGATTTAAAACTCTAGAAACTATTAGTGTGTAAGAAATGTGAAGTGTATACCTATTAACTAAATAAATTTCCCCCCGCCTCTCAAAAAGAGGCTTTTTTTTTGTTTCTGGTATAATTTTACTATAACATTTTTAAGGAGCTGCGATGGAAAGATTTATTGGTGTAATCGGTATTGTAGTTATATTTTTGATTGCATATGCTATGTCAAACAACAAAAAAGCAATTAATTATAAGACTGTAGGTACAGGTTTTATACTTCAAATACTTCTGGCGGTGTTTATATTTAAAGTGCCTATTGGAGAAAAAATGTTTCTTTTAATAGGCGCATTCATAAGAAAAATATTGGAGTTTGCGTATGAGGGCGGCTCTTTTGTGTTCGGGGGTTTGCTTAATAACCAAAAGTTAGTCGAATTATTTGGCAACAACGGCAGTATATTTGCAATGCAGTTAATATGCTCAAGCATATTTATGATGGTGCTTGTAAATATTCTTTATTATTATGGAATAATGCAGCGAATTGTCGCAGTTTTGGGTAAGGCAATGAATAAAATTATGAAGGTTTCCGGTGCTGAAGCTTTATCAAATGTTGCGAGTGCATTTGTCGGTCAAATTGTTGCGCAAATTATGATAAAACCATATTTAGAAAAACTTACTCGCTCCGAACTTTTGGCTTCTATGGCAGGAAGTATGGCGTGTATTTCAGGAGCAATAATGCCTATATATATAGGAATGGGAATTCCAGCCCACTATCTTCTGGCATCCTCTGTAATGGCTGTTCCGGGCGCAATGATACTTGCAAAAATCGTATATCCGGAAACAGGTGAACCGGAGACGAGAGACAATATAAAAATTTCAAGAAGAAGAACTTTTGCTAATGTATTTGATGCAATATCAAATGGTGCAGGTGAGGGTATGAAGGTTGCAATAAACGTAACTGCGATGATATTGGCGCTTGTTGCTTTAGTTGCATTTATAGATTGGTTGCTCGGATTATTCGGAGCTTTTGTTTATAACTATATTCCACTGTGCTCAAGCTTTGAATTCCTAAATCATTTGTCACTCACCATGATTCTAGGGAAAATATTTATGTGGTTTGCATTGATAATTGGCGTTCCATTCCAAGATGCATCTGTGGTAGGCGGCTTGATGGGTACAAAAATAGTACTAAATGAAATGGTTGCTTACGTAAACCTTTCACATATAGCATCAACACTTAATCCAAAGAGTTTTATGATAGCAAGCTTTGCCCTCTGTAGTTTTGGTAATTTCGGCTCAATTGCAATTCAAATTGGCGGTATTGGTGAACTTGCTCCCAACCAAAGAAAAAATCTGGCTAGATTGAGTGTAAGAGCCCTAATTTGCGGTACTTTGAGTTGTTATTTATCTGCTGCTATAGTCGGCATTTTGTTGTAGTGTAATATCTTTTTCAAATTTAAGATTTATCTTTTTTAATTTTTGCACTCTGTCGGACAAGAGTGCTATCATATTCAAATATTCATTTCTTTCTGCACTCAAAAGCTTTGCTGATTCCTTTGCAGAAATCCCGTAATACTGTCCGCTAAATTCTCTGTCTTCACATGATTTTTTTAGCATATTAATTAAAGTTTCAGATATGTATAATTCATCAAACGATTGTTGATTATACAACACAAAATTTGGGCATTGCTCCATAATAGTGCCTCCATTGTTAAATCTTTTTCATACAATTTCAGTATATAATATCCTAAAAAAATAACGTTAATGTATTTTCCAAAAATTTATTTACAGGTGATAAATGCATTCAAGTATTGAACAAGTTCATTGAAATCTATATTTTTACCGCTTTTTTGCCTGTTCTTCAGATATTCGTCTATAGTATTTAAAATTTCAATGAACGTAGCTTCTGTAATACGTCCTTCACTATAATCTTCATAGACGCTTAAAATGTATGCGTAAGTGTCTTCTCCTTCATGTCTTTTGATTTCAATAAAGGCTTTTTTTATATCATCACTTGCAAAATTTAGATTTAGTATGTTGTAATAAAGTCCGGCAGAGGTTCTTATGTTCTTTAAAAGACTATCTTTTGCAGTGTATTGAATCATTGTTTCAAAATAATTTACAAAGCTTTCGTAGATTCTTTTAGGATTAAATGTTTTGTAGTTAAATTTTGTTATAAAAAAGTCTTTTAAAAAGATTTCAATATCACTTTTGTTAACAAAATATCCGGATTTAATTTCATTCCATTCATCCAGAATTCCATTTTCTTTCATAAAATCATCTATCAAATTGATTTGATTAAGCTCTCTGTTCTGGCTGTTAATTTTGTAGTATAAATCTCTTTTGCTAACATTATCCGTTTCAACAAGAGTTATATGAATTTTTTGCAGCATACCAAAAATTTTTGATGCTTGAAGCTGTTCTTCTTTTATTTGTGTCCAAAAGTTGTGCAACAAAACAAACATTGGTTTGGTCTTTTCATGTCCGGAGAGCTTTTCACCGTTAATTATTTTAAGATACAAATCGCTATCTTCTTCCCCGAGATGTAATTTTGGTTTGGATCCGTTGAGTAAATATTTTGAACGAATTGTTTTAATTGCTTTTTCATTTTGAGAAGTTGTTTTTTTATAGCATTCACAGATTGCGTGCAAAAGCAATGACAAAGAAACAAACCTTCCAAGTCCGTCAACAATTGTGTATCCATCTAACGATTTTTGATTAACAAAGATTAGCCCCAAATCTATTGATTTAGTAAACTGTTCGTCTTCAGTCATCAAATCAAGAAAATTAACAAGCTCCCCGCTACACCTTGCAAAATCCAAGGTGTATATATCGTGTACATTATTTAAAAACTTTAGTAAATTTATAGTTTTCATCTTATTCAGTTAAAACAAAACCGCCTGAAGGAACATTTTTAAGTTTATCTCCCTCAATTTTAGCTCTCAAGTTTTTGATGTATTTATAAACATAATCTCTCGGAAGATCAAGCAGTTCTGCTAAATCTTTAGCAAAAACAGTTTTACCGAGGTTATTTAAAAGATATTCAAAAACCATTTGTTCTCTGTCTGTCAAAGATTTTTTCAATTTTATTTGAACATCTTTTTTGCTTTCTTCAGATTTTTGAATATTTTCAATAATAGGTTTATCAGAAACAGTCTTCTTTGGTAAGAATTGTTCAATTTTTTTGTTAATTTTAGTTTGTTTATCTTCTTTTATATTGTTTTCTTTAGTTTTAAAATCTCTTCCGGTTATAGAAAAAGGTGTGTGAGAAATTTGTCTTTCTCTTTCGAAAGCACGTTCAGCTATTCTCGAAAAACCATCGTTGATGCTTCCCGTATTTGAGGAAGTACCTTTTGACATA
>CACZPB010000165.1 GCA_902782905.1 uncultured bacterium | reverse complement strand
GGTTGTTTTAGACCCCGGCCACGGCGGGAGCGATTATGGTGCAATAAGAGAGGGGATTAACGAAAAAGACATTACCCTTGATATGTCTGAGCGTGTTGCTGCAATATTGAAATCTAAAGGGTACAAGGTTGCGCTGACGCGTGTAGACGATACTTATGTAGGTTTGCAGGAAAGATGTGATTTCACGGAAGTTGAAAATCCTGAAATATTTGTTAGTATTCACGTAAACTCTGCTGTAGCAACAGAGCCTTCCGGTATTGAAACTCATTATTATCATGAAAACAGTGTAGAACTTGCTGAGATAATTCAAAGGCATTTGATAAAGAATATTGATTCTAAGAACAGAGGCATTTTAAAATCTAAATTTTACGTAATTAATCATACGGATGTTCCGGCTGTACTTGTAGAAACAGGGTTTATATCAAATCCTGAGGAGAGGTCGGAACTCGTAACTGACAAGCGTAAGCAAGATACAGCAAAGGCAATTGCAGACGGCATAATGGAATACTTGAAGAAGAAAAAGTAATGGACAATGCAAACAATTTACCAATAGGATTTTTTGATTCGGGAGTCGGCGGGCTCTCTGTTTTAGCTCGATTTAGAGAGGTCTTTCCGAGTGAAAACTTTCTGTATTTTGGAGATACTGCACATTTACCTTACGGCAACAAGTCAAAAGTAGAGTTGGTAGGTTATGCAAAAAATATTTTGAATTTTATGCAGAAAAAAGGTGTTAAAGCGGTTGTTATTGCTTGTAACACATCTTCTGCTCAAGCTTACGACGTAATAAAAGACAGCTACCCTTTTAAGATTTATCCTATCATTCAATGTTGTGCAAAAACTGTCGGAGAAAAATACAATAGAGTTGGTGTTTTCGCAACAGAAGCTACGGTCAAATCCGGAAAGTACACTGAAGAATTAACTAAGGCAAATCCGAAAATCAAAGTAAAAGAGATGGCAAGTAAGGATTGGGTCGGAATTGTCGAAGGTGTCGGAGAAAATATAGATGAGGCACGAAAACATATCAAATATGAACTAAATGAGATGCTTGAGTTCAAACCGGAAAAAATAATACTAGGGTGTACTCACTATCCTTATTTAATGAATGAGTTTGTAAAATATGCCGATGAGAGCTTGTTTATAGATCCGGCAAAAATATTTGTAAATTATATAAAAGAAGACTTAGAAAAAAGAGAATTAATTAATTTTTCAAAAAACACTACCCCGCAAGAGCAGTTTTATGTAAGTTCATCCCCTGAAGAATTTGTAAAAAATGCAAAGATATTTTATGAGCTAAAAGAGTTGCCGTTACTGGTTTAGAGTAAAGTTGCATAACAAGATGCCCTTAATATTTCTTAATATAATAAAGAAAAAAGGCAATTTTTTATCACGGATATACTTTATATATACACAGGAGATATTCAAGAGAAATTATAAGATACTAAATTTCTAAAAATGAAAATTTTTAGAGGTCTTATTTCTTATGTTTTTTGCGTAAATTTTTCTGTGTAAAAACTTATACTTAACACAAGCAATAAAGGAGATAGTTCTATGACTGTTGGAGCACGTGACTATATTGATAAACTCTTAGTGCAAAAATATGCTCAGGAAAAGGTTGATAATCACGACGAAGGCGGAATGGTATCAAAGATTTCAGCTGATGATATGATGAGCGCAATGGACGCTTCAGCTAATAATTTCAGAAATATGCTTGCTATGCAGCAGAGATTGACTATGGTTTGCTACGGAGTTGTGGCAAAATCCGCGAAGTACGTAATCTCTGAAGATGCGGCTTAAAATTAGTAAATAAATACACTCTCTTATATATCTTACATCTACTTGAAAAAGTATCGGCTCATTGAAAAATTTTTCACGAGCCCTTTTTTTTGAATAAATCGGGTTGTGTTAAAATATAATAGATAAGACAAAAATGCGAGGATATATGAGCGTAAATCAATCTATAAAACCTGTTAGTCTTGAATATAAAGAGAATCTGACAATAGGCGGTTGTGACCTGAAGAAATTAGCCGAAAAATATGGTACTCCTTTGTACGTAATTGATGAACTGACCTTGAGAGGAATTTGCAGAGACTACAAGGAAGCATTCAAGGAGTATAAAAATATTCATCTGATGTACGCTTCAAAGGCCCTGTGTACGTCTGCTGTTGCAAGAATTCTTGATGACGAGGGTTTTGGATTTGATACGGTTTCAGCGGGAGAAATTTATACTGTATACAGAGCCGGCGCTGATATGAGCAAGGTCTTATTTAACGGTAATAACAAATCTGTTAGGGAAATTGAGCTTGCGCTTGATTTAAAAGTCGGAAGATTTTCCGTAGACAATTTTTATGAAGCGGAACTTTTGAATAATATTGCTGATAAAAAGGGGGTAAAAGTTGATATACTTCTTAGAATTACCCCGGGAATTGAGTGTCATACACACGATTATATTCAAACAGGGCAGGTCGATTCAAAGTTCGGGTTTGATCTTTCTCAGGTCGACAAAATCGTGGATTTAATTATAAACAAATATAAAAACCTCAATTTGAGAGGGCTTCATGCTCACATTGGTTCGCAAATTTTTGAACTTAAATCTTTTTACGATGAAATAGAAATTCTTGTAAGAGAAATTGCAAGAATTAATAAGAAATTTGGCTTAAAACTTGATGAAATGAATATGGGCGGCGGTTTGGGAGTTAAGTATACAGAGGATGATACACCGCCTGATGTAAAAGATTTAGCTAAGGCTGTAGCTGAGGCTATGAACAAGTATTCTGTAGAAATTCCAACGATATATTTAGAGCCTGGACGCAGCATAATATCAACTTCAGGTGTAACCCTTTATACTGTAGGCTCATCCAAGGTTGTGCCGAATGGTAGAAAATATGTTGCAGTAGACGGCGGAATGGCGGATAACCCGAGACCTAGCATGTATCAGGCAAAATATGTTGCTGAGGGGGTAAATGTTTCCGAAATGGCGCAAAGACCGAAAGAAAAGGTTACAATCGCAGGAAGATTTTGTGAAAGCGGTGATATTTTAATCGAAAACATAGAACTTCCGGAGCTCAGGAGCGGCGATGTAATTTGTGTATACAATACAGGTGCTTACAATTATTCAATGTCATCAAATTATAATAAAGTTGAAAAACCTGCAATGGTACTTGTAAATAATTCACAATCTGATATTATAGTATATAGAGAGACGTTAGATGATTTAATCTCCAAAGATAGCATTCCCGATAGGTTGAGAAAATAGATGACAGACGCGCTACTAACATTGTTCCAAGATATTTTGAGCCCGCTGAAGGGAACTCTCAGTTGGATTAATGTTATCGAAGTCCTGTTTATTGTTGCTATTTTATTGGTTTTCTATCAAAAATTTATTAAAAATACTCAATCAGAAAAATTGGTTAAGGGCATTTTCTTTTTGATGCTTGCATGGATATTAAGTGAAGCTCTTACTATTATCAATCTGAGGATTATAGGTGCATTTATAAAATCCATAGTAACTTTAGTTGCTCTCAGCTTAATTGTCGTGTTCCAACCGGAGCTAAGACGTTTTTTAGGATATTTGGGGCAACCCGGTTTTTTAAGAAAGACATTTTTTACGCATGGAACATACAGAGACGCTGCTGAGAACTCTGTAGATATAATAAAAGAAATAATAGAAGCTGTTAAATATCTTACAAAAACCAAAACAGGCGCCTTAATTGTGTTCCAGAAAGATATGACAGCAGGACTTTATTCTGACGTTGGAACAAAAATAGATGCAATAATTTCTGCGGAACTTATTCTTACCATTTTCCATCCTAATACTCCGCTTCATGACGGGGCGATGGTAATAGACGGACACAAAATTCACTCGGCAGGTGTCCTTTTGCCATTGACAGAAGACCCTAAGCTAAGTTGGAAATACGGTACCAGACACAGGGCTGCTATAGGTTTGTCTGAAATTTCTGATGCAGCTTGTCTTGTTGTTTCTGAAGAAACCGGTGATGTTTCAATTTGCATGGACGGAATGCTTAAAAAATATGAAGATATTATGACACTAAAATCTGATTTAGAATCTATTTTAGGTCTTAAACAGTTGGATGAATCAAATAAGCACAAAACGCAAAAAAGCTTGTTCGACAGAATTCGAGGTAAATAAATTACCAATACATGTAGGTGGGTAAAATGTTTTTTCAAAAAAAGAAAGTAGAGCCTAGGAAGAAAACAAAAGCCGAAATATTCAGAGAATATTTAGTCAGAGGGCTTATGATTACAGTAGGAGCCTTTATTACGGCAGCAGCATTAGAAACATTTTTGCTCCCTAATAACATCATCGACGGCGGAGTTATCGGTATTTCAATGATGGTTCACTATGTAACGAAGTGGAACTTAGGTTTATTGATTTTTTGTATAAATATACCTTTTATCCTTCTT
>CACZPB010000164.1 GCA_902782905.1 uncultured bacterium | reverse complement strand
CCTATCGATGTTAAACCTGACAGAGGTTTTGCACTTGCTTCTTCTTGGATTATTGCAGCAGCTAAAAACAGAAGCGGAAAATCTTTCACTGAAAAATTAACAAATGAAATCATTGATGCTTCTAACGGTAACGGACAAGCTTGCAAAAAGCGTGAAGATACCCACAAAATGGCTGAAGCTAACAAAGCATTTGCTCACTATAGATACTAATCTGAGCAATGATATAATCTTTAAAAGGACGGTTTATAAAAACCGTCCTTTTTTATAACATAACTTTGCTAGTCAACAGAGAATATGTCTTTAATATCTTCCATCGTAAGTGATTTTGTAATATTTCTGTCTATTGAAACTACACTGTCAACAAGGTCACGTTTTCTGCCTTTAATTTTCTGAATTTTTTCTTCGACAGTATTTTTGGTAATAAGCCTGTATACAAACACTTTTTTAGTTTGTCCGATACGGTAAGCTCGGTCTGTTGCTTGATCCTCGACCGCAGGGTTCCACCACGGGTCGTAATGGATGACATAATCAGCTCCGGTTAAGTTCAATCCAGTACCGCCGGCTTTCAAGCTTATTAAGAATATCGGAATGTTAGAATTATTATTGAAGTTTTCAACAGCTGCCTGACGGTCTTTTGTTTTACCTGTTAAGTATTCAAACGGTATTCCTTCTCTCTGTAACCATCCTTTTATAATATCAAGCATATCAACAAATTGGCTGAACAAGAGAATTCTGTGCTTTTCGTCAATAATCTGCTTAATCATATCCTTTAAGTATTCAAACTTACCGGATTTCATATCACCTTTAACATGTTCTTTGTCATATAGTCGAGGGTGACAACAGATTTGACGCATTCTAAGAAGTGCCGAGAAAATAGACATTCTACTCTTTTCAAGACCGTTTTGTTCGATACTCTTAAATAGTTCTTCCTTCGTCGAATCAAGAACTTCTAGATAGAAATCTCTTTGCTCATCCGTAAGTTCACAGTATGCCATATTCTCAACTTTATCCGGCAAGTCTTTTGCAACATCACGTTTCATACGTCTCAGGATAAATGGGAATATTTGAAGTTTCAAGCGTTTTTCAACCGTCTTATCCTGTCTTTCCATAATCGGTGTAACGTATCTGTAATTGAACTCCGCAACATTAAATAAAAATCCCGGCATTAAAAAGTCAAACACTGACCAAAGTTCTTCAAGTTTGTTTTCTATAGGAGTACCGGAAAGCGCAAGCTTGTGATCGGAAACCAGTTCTTTTACTGATTGTGCAGTTTGAGAAATAGCGTTCTTAATATTTTGGGATTCATCCAAAATAACATATCTGAACTTGAACTTCTTAAGCTTTGCAATATCACGTCTTACCAGCGCGTAACTTGTTATGATAATATCGTAATTCGGAATTTCTTTAAATAAGCCTTTTCTGTCTGCACCTTGGATTTTTAAACAAGTCAAATCCGGCGTAAATTTTTGAATTTCATTTTCCCAGTTAAATACAACAGTGGTTGGCGCAATAACTAAAGTCGGCATAGGTCCGTCGACTTCTTTTGCCTTCTGCAAAAGAGTCAATGCTTGAAGTGTTTTACCAAGTCCCATGTCATCAGCAAGGATTCCGTTCAAACCATATTGATACAAGAACCACAACCAATTGAAACCTTTAACTTGGTATTCACGGAACTGAGCATTTACACTCTTTGGAATATCAATACCCTCAGTTGTTGTCGAGAATGTTGAAATCTGTTCCCAGAATTTTTGGAATTTTTCTGACATAACAAGCTCAAAACCTTGGTTTTGGAGTTCTGTTATAAGACCTACACGATACGTTTTTACTAAAAATTTATTTTCATTGTTTCTGTAAGCATCAAATGAGTTAAAAGATCTCATAATTGCATAAATGTTCTGAGCAGGGTACTCAACAAATCCTAAACTTCTCACACGTGCATACTTTTCACCGCTTTGAATGGTTTCATAAATTTCATCAAAATCAATGACTTCATCTCCGACCTGACCATACAATTGAATTTCCATACTATCAATTGATTCTTCCGAGAAATCTATTTTTGCACACATTTTGAACGGCTCTTGCATAAGCTTAAAGAAGTTCATATCATCATGTTCTTCAAACTTCCAACCCTCTCCTGCTTGTTGGATATAATAATTATAAAAATCAATTGCGTTTTCTTTTTCCAAAGCCAAATTGTTTGTCTGCATCGGAACAAATTTACAAGCAAGAAGCATGTTATATGCCAACTGTTCGTGATCATAATCACGCTTAATCCAATAGACCAAATCTTCTTTTTCACTCTTTACGGAAATATAAGGAGATTTGTCTCTGCTCTTTGAATAAGGAACTCTTACACCTGAATAGTCAAATTCTAATGATGCCTTGAGTGATTGGTCATAATCTATACCAAGAGTAACAATATTCAATGGCGGTTTATGATCCATAAGAAGTCCGCTAATATTTTCTGCTATTGTTACAGGCATAATTTCTTGCAGGTGAGGAAGCTCCTC
Organism: uncultured bacterium; assembly: GCA_902782905.1. Classification (GTDB taxonomy): domain Bacteria; phylum Cyanobacteriota; class Vampirovibrionia; order Gastranaerophilales; family Gastranaerophilaceae; genus CAG-196. The sequence continues at coordinate 3,259 of CACZPB010000164.1, read as the reverse complement.
ATACACGAATTTACCGCCATCAGCATCCTTCAAATCCGTAAAAGTTGATTTTATGATACTTTGCGGAAGCTCATTCATTGCAATATTTATCGGAAATATAATATTTTTGTATCTTCCCCATTTGATTTGTCTTGAAAAATACTTAATTTCTTCAAAGGGGTAAATGTCATCTTTGTCAGGGCGTGTCCAGAAAAGTTCAAGAACTATATTTGTTCCGCCGTTAATATTTGTAGTCGATACATCTAAATTCAAAGTCCAAGTGTTGTCTGTAAATTGAATTCTTTCCTTTGTCTTTTCATCCAAAACTTCTTCTAATTGAGCCATGATCGGGAAAACCGGTGCAAATTTTGTAATCGGAATATCATACCAACCCGCTTTCTTATCCTGCTTTGCAATCTTCAGCATCATTTGAAAAAGTGCAATCTCTACTTTTTGCGCAGAATTGAGCTCAAAATCAGGCGTTGCTTTTTGAATTTCAATAAGCGCCCTAAGGATGCCCTCAAGGGAACGCACAATCTTATTTGTAGCTCTATCTCTCACAAGAATTGAAAAGAAGTTTTGTCTTCTCTTTGGATTAAAATGGAAAATATAACTTCCTCGCGCAGGCTCTTTCAAAGCTGTATCAATATCGGAAAGATCCGGCTCTACACCATATTTTTCCTGCATCCAAGATTCATAAGCACCTGTCTCTATTGCCTTCAGACCTATCGCGACAGCATGCTTGCACCATTCTTCTTTCAACGGGCAATTGCAACGTGCTTCAATTTTATTCTTTTTAAATATCAAATCTGTTACGTAAAAATCCTGATAATTACCTTTGACTTTACCTTTAAAGAAATTCTTTTCCGGTGCAGCCTCCATTATCATGTCTTTTTGATAATATTCGTAACCGCGTCTCCAGCTGCCTGAAGTCGCATTTTCTTTTAAAAAATTATAATTAAACTTAAATTCACTCATATATATTTGAGGTACTCATAGGTTAAGTGTAAACAAAAATGACAGCTCCCTGTGTTATGACAGCCCTCTGTCAAAAGGTACGCATGAAAATCACAAGAACATCATATGCTCTATAGACTCCCAACCTCGAATTATATTATTGCATAATATATTAACGATTGCAATAGGGTTTAAAGATTTAAATTAAAAAGTTTTGAGATTTTTTTAAAAGAGTTTGCACATTTACAAAACTTCACATTTCTACAAAAAAATAGCAATTATTTTTTTCTTCAAGACTTTATATATATACAGGATATCAATTAGTATTAAATAGTAAAGGAGAAATATATGGCAAGAGTACTTATTTCAATGCCCGAAGAATTTTTAGACAGAATTGACCAAGTAGCAGAAGGCGAAAACAGAACTCGCTCAGAATTAATCAGAGAAGCATTAAGAAGCTACATGTACAAAAGCAGAGTAAAAGCAAGCACTATGGCAACAAAAAATGCTGCTATTTTAGAAGCTCTGCTGGATTAGAAAATTTGACTCAAGCGGAAACAAAAGGGAAAAGGAAGAAAATTAGGGACATAAAAACCGTCATTGAATGACGGTTTTTTATTTTATACTTCCTCAAAAGAATCTATCATAATGTCAACAATAGCAGTTCCTTCATGCTCGAGTGCAATTTTGAGTTTTGATATGAGTTCTTCCTTTCGTGTAATTCTTATTGCAAACAAATCATATGCTTCAGCTATTTTGGTGAAATCAGGATTTGTCATTTTTACCTGATAGGTATTATTGTATATTTTTTCCTGCAATTGACGCACCATGCCAAGATAACCGTTATTCATAATTATTATTTTTATCGGGATATTGTGTTCTCTGCATGTTGCAAGCTCTTGCAAGTTCATCTGAAAAGAACCGTCGCCTGTAATATTCAAAATCATTGTATCCGGTTTTGCAATATGCGCACCGATTGCAGCAGGAAGACCATACCCCATGGTTCCAAGTCCACCCGATGTTATAAACGTTCTTGGCTTTGTAAAATTGAAATATTGAGCTGTAAGCATCTGGTGTTGACCGACATCGGTAACAACAATCGGCTCATAATTCTTGGTAAGTTTCGATATTGTTTCTAAAACAAAAGAAGAATGAAGTTTCGTTGAAACATTTTCCTTTATAAAATTTTCTTTTTTTAGAATTTCAATAAAATTTAGCCAATCTTTATTTTCTTTTAACTCACAATTGTTATTTAAGAGAGATTTGATTACAGTTTTAACATTACTTTGTATTTCAAGCTCAAAATCATCTGAAATTTTATTCAGATTTACATTTACTATTTTCGCTTTCTTAGCAAAGTCGACATTTCTGCATGTTGATCTGTTTGAAAAAGAAACACCCAAAGCAATAATCAAATCAGCATGATTTAGGGCAGAATTTGCGATATAATTTCCGTTCATGCCAATCATACCAAGGTACATCGGATTATTTGTAGGGAAAACGCCAATTCCCATCAATGTTGAAATAACCGGAATGTTTGCCTTTTTAACAAATTCTGTTATTTCCTCTGATGCGTCTACTGCGCCGCCACCTACCAAAATTAAAGGTTTTTGTGATGACTTAATAAGCATTTTCAGAGCACTAATTTCACTGTCAGAACTTTGCTCCGGCACAGGTGGTTTAATAGGTTCAACTAAAATATTATTTTTAATACTCTCCAGTATATTTCTTGGCATCGCAATTACAACCGGTCCCTTTACGCCAGTATTTGCGTCTGTAAAAGCTTTTTCTAATATTTGTTGAACATTATCTTCCGGATTTAACTTATATCCGTTTTTTGAGCAAGTTTTTGTCATAGAAAGAATGTCAACATCCTGAAATGTTTTGCCATACTTATGTTTAGAAGAAACATCTCCAACAAGAACAACTAGTGGTGTAGAGTCGGCGTAGGCATTTGCAATACCTGTAATGGTATTGGTAAACCCAGGACCTGAAGTAACAAGAACGACTCCCACTTTTCCGCTTGTGCGCGCATAGCCTTCGGCAGCATGCATTGCAGCTTGTTCATGGCGAACCAGTATATGATTAATCAAGTTTGTTTTTGACAACTCCTCATATAAACTGAGAACGGCCGCCCCTGGGTAACCGAAGATTGTATCGCACCCCAGTTCGATGAGTTTTTCTACAAGCAAAGCTGCATTTGTTTTTGTATTTATATTATTTCGACTTTCACACAAAATTTGCATAGCATTGATATTATACACTAAAATAAATTTAATAACTTGATTTTTAACTTTGTTTAAGATAATATTTATTTGCACTT
>CACZPB010000163.1 GCA_902782905.1 uncultured bacterium | reverse complement strand
GAACCTGATGCAAGCTCTTGCGGCGAAGTTTTGTATAATTCTTTTAAAAAGAACAATTGGAAAATTGATAAGGATAGCGCAATATGCTTGTACACTGCAATTATGACAGATACGGGTAATTTTAGGTTTGAAAATACCTCTGCTAATGTCTTTAGAGCTGCGGCAGATTTAGTGGAAGCAGGCGCAAATCCAAATTATATTTATAAACAGTGTTATGAGACAAAAACGAAAAATTTTGTTTTGTTCCAGAACTATTGTGTAAACAAGGCAGAATTTGTGAATGATAACAGTATTGCATACACAACTGTTTACAAAAAAGATTTAGAAAAATTTTCGGCGGGTGACGATTATACGGACGGAATTGCTGAGACACTGCGCGCAATTGATACAACAGAAGTCGCATTTGTTGCAAAAGAAGTTGACACAAAGTTAACAAAAATTTCAATGCGCTCCAAGAAAAAAGACGTAGCCGCAATTTGTTCAATATTCGGAGGCGGAGGACATACCTTTGCAGCCGGATGTACAATAAAAGCTGGTGTAGAAGATTCAGTAAATAAATTATTGAAAGAAATAAATAAGTGAAAAAAATAATAAAAATAATAATAAATACAGTCAAAGGCGTTGTAGATAATGACTTATTCGGTATGGCGTCCGAAATGGGATTCATGCTGGTTATAGGTTTTTTCCCGTTTATGCTTTTCTTGATGGCATTTTTTGGCTGGCTCGGCAAACACACTTTTATGATTCCTCTTATGCAATTTATGCAGCAAGTAATGCCGGATGATATTATAGGACTGCTACAAAGAGTTATGAATGAGGTGTGGTTTTTCTCTAAGGGCGGACTTATTGCAACTCTCGGGTTTGTAATAACAGTCATTCTCTCAACAAATGCTCTTGCAATCGTAGCAAAAGGACTTAACAGAGCATACCAAATAGAAGACACACGCTCATTTCTGTATAACAGGCTGCTCGCTTTTGTTATGGTTTTTGTTAATGCGTCAGTGCTGTTCCTAAGTATCGACCTTATTATTTTCGGTAAAGTTATTATACATTTTTTAATAAGATATATCGGTTTGACAGCTCATGCCGGAAACATAATCCTGTTTTTAAGATGGCCGATTGCTTTTGTTGCTTTATTTATTATGGCATATTTACAATACTATATTCTGCCGGATTTGAAAGGCGATGAAAGACTCCGAAGAAGAAGCGCACTACCGGGAGCAATATTTTTTACAATTTCATGGTTAATCGGTTCATGGGGATTTTCTATATATATAAACAATCTTCATACATATAACTTTGTTTACGGTACAATCGGAGCTTTTGCAGTACTTATGATTTGGCTCTATTATACATCTATTCTTATACTGGTCGGTGGAGAACTTAACTCCCAACTCTTTAACAAGCTTGAGCGAAAAGAAGAAATTTTGGCAAAAAGGTGTAAAAATCATAATGCTGACCAGATATAAAGAATACTTAGCTTATTTAGATTCAAAGCTTCAAAAAATGTTTGAAAGCCAAAAAGCATTTATCAAATGTCACAAGGGATGCTCTTATTGCTGCACAGAAGGCGAATATCCTATGTCAGAGCTGGAATTTGTTAATATGATGTTCTATTTCGATACTTTGCCAAATGAGCTAAAAACAAAAATACAAAACAATATTAATGAACTTATATCAAAACCAAAACAAAAGTTCTATAAATGTCCCTTTCTGATAGACGGAGTGTGCTCTGTTTACCCCGAACGCTCAATTATTTGCCGAACCTTCGGGCTTATTTGGTTTGAAAAAGACAGAAAAAAAATACCGTTTTGCGTCGATAAGGGACTCAATTACTCCGAGGTTTTTGACAAAAACACAGAAAAAATTATAAAAAATGCTCCTGATGGAACAGAAGCACTCGCTTTTAATATAAGCCGCGAATTTTTGCGCAGCAAAAAATATGAAAAAGAGTTCAATATATATTTTGGTGAAGATAAAACGCTCTACGATTTCCTCAAAGAGGGGTAAATGGGGGTAAATGGGGGTAAATGTATTTGGCTTAGCGTAATATTTACAAGTTTGCG
>CACZPB010000162.1 GCA_902782905.1 uncultured bacterium | reverse complement strand
CTTTCAAGCATTTCTGAATCAATACCCGTAATGAATTTCGGATTTATCAAAGTTGCGTTTATACCCATTTCGGACAATTTTGATTTAACTTTTTTACCTAAATCAAAGAAAGAGCCCAATGCAATGATTGCGATTTTTTCACCCTTTTCTGTCATTTGATATTTGTTAAGTATTGAATAATCTGTGTTATCTTCCTTACCTGAATAAGAGATTGCAAACGGCACTCTTATTGCAACAGGATGGTCATTTTGTGTTACTGACCAATCAAGCATTCTTACATATTCTTCTTTACAAGTAGGTGCAAGATAAACAATATTCGGTATATTACTGATTAACGGAATATCAAACGTGCAGAGGTGTGTAGCATCTGCGTTAGAAATTCCACCCCAGAAAACTAATAGTGTTGCCGGATTATTATTAAGCGCCAAATCTTGAGATAATTGGTCGTAAGCTCTTTGGACAAAAGAGCTCATAACTCCCATAACAGCTTTTCCGCCTCTTTTTGCGACACCTGAAGCCATTGCAACAGCTTGCTGTTCTGCAATGCCTGTATCCACATAATGGCATCCCATTTTTGCTCTAAAATCTTTATTCCAACCGAATACCCCAGGAGTTGCCGCATTGATAGCCACTATAGGAGAGCCTTCTTCGACTTTTTTAAGCAAATAATCTTTTGTAATACTTTCGTAGCTCTCACCCTGCTGTGCAGGCGCTTCGTCAAGTTTATCCAAAGTATTAGGCAAAATCCAGTGGAAAGGTTCTCTATCATCCTCTGCCGGTTTAAATCCTTTGCCTTTTATTGTATGAATATGGACAATTACCGGATGATTTGTATCTTTTACTTTTGAGAATGTTTCAATAAGTTTTGCTATATTATTACCCTCGCCAACATAATGATATTCAAAGCCAAGTGATTCAAAGAAGTTATTTTTTACATTTCCGTTATTTTGTCTTAGCTCCGTAAGCATATTACATATACCGCCTTGGTTTTCAGCTATAGACATGTCGTTATCATTAACAACTATAATAATGTTGCTGCCAAGTGTTGCCGCATTGTTAAGTCCTTCCAATGCTTCTCCGCCTGTAAGTGACCCATCGCCGATTATTGCAACAACATTCTCCTTGCCGCCCATTAAATCTCTGCCTTTTGCTAATCCTGTTGCAAGACTTATTGAAGTTGAAGTATGTCCGATTTTGAACAAGTCGTGTTCACTTTCTTCCGGAGCAGTATAACCGGTATATTTATAATAAGTATCAGGATTTGTAAATCCTTCTTTTCTGCCTGTTAGAATTTTATGAGGATAACATTGATGAGAAACATCAAACACAAACTTATCAACAGGAGAATTGAATACGTAATGCAGAGCAATAGTTGCCTCTACCATGCCCAAATTCGGGCCAAAGTGTCCTCCTGTTGTATTAACCTTAGTTATTATAACATGTCGCATTTCTTCTGCGAGTTCTGTTAATTCGCCAATACCTAACTGCTTCAAATCATCAGGGGAATTTACCCTGTCTAAAACCTCTAATGTTGCATTTGTCATAAGTTTATCTCCTTGTTGTAAATATTACACTAAACATTTCTTGAATGGCAAATTGCTATTGCAATTGCGTCGACTGTATCATCCAGTTTCGGCAATTTGTCCGTTTGAAGCGCAATTTTGACCATTTGTTCAACTTCTTTTTTTTCTGCTCTGCCATAACCTGTTAAAACTTGTTTTACTTCCATTGGAGTATAGCTAAATGTAGAAATCCCGTATTTTTGGAGAACAGCTAAAATTACACCGCGAGCCTCGGCAACGGGGATTACGGTCTTTTGGTTCTTAAAGAAAAACAAGTTTTCTACAGAAGCTTGATCCGGTTTGAGTTCTTCTACAAGAGTCGATAAGTCATTAAAAATCTCTAAAAGTCTTTCACTATCAGATAAATCTTTACTGGTTTGAATAGAACCTGAGCTCAGAAGCTCCGGTTTTTCTCCGCTCGTCTCTATTAACCCATACCCCACAATTGCCATGCCGGGGTCAATACCCAATATCTTCATACGAAAATTATAACAGTAACTTAACATTTATACAATATTTAGTGACTTTTTAAGGGTTTTGGAGTACTATTAATCTTGTACTTATAATTTTAAAGGGATTTTACATGGAAAAAGATATGACAATAGGGATTCCGAGAGGAATGTCATTTTATAACAACTATCCATTTTGGTATGGTTTTTTTACTGCTCTTGGCATAAAAATAGTTCTTTCAGATCCTACGACAAAACAAACAATGTCAGAAGGAGCATCTTTAGTTGTTACAGAGACTTGTTTACCTATAAAAATATATTTGGGACATATTTTGAACCTCATAGCTAAAGGAGTTAAGAATATTTTTGTTCCGTCTCTGCAATCTATTGCTCCTAAAATTTATAACTGCTCAAAAATCAGAGGACTTCCTGATTTAGTAAGAAATGTCATAAAAGCTGATATAAATATTATTGAACCGACGCTTGATAAATCTGCTAAACACCAAGGTTTGTATGAGTTTTTAACCGAAGCTGTAAAACCGTTTGGCATAACAAGTTTTGATGAAATAAAAAAAGCTTCAAAACAAGGTTGGAAGGTGTATAATAACTTCCTTGTCATGGCACGTTCAGGAATGAGCTACAAAAAAGCAATGCACTATGCTCTGAGCGGCAAAGTATTTATAGAAGAAGCTGAAAAGACTAAATCTTCACCAATAAATGTTGCCCTGATTTCTCACGGATACAACATGTACGATGAGCGCGCAACAATGAAAATATTTGATAAATTGGAAGGAATGGATGTAAAAGTATTCACTTCGCTTCAACTTACAGATGAACAAATGAGTGAAGGTATTGCAACGCTCGGACAAAAAAAATACTGGGCCAACGAAAACGAAATGACAGGAACAGCAGGACATTATCTTAAAGATAACAAAATAGACGGTATTATAACAATTAACGCTTTTGGCTGCGGTCCTGATTCTTTAATGATTGACCGTATAACAAGAAAGGCCAAAGATTTTGGGAAACCTATCCTTGTTCTGACGATAGATGAGCAAACAGGTGAAGCCGGCTTTATCACAAGACTCGAAGCGTTTGTTGATATGCTTTTCCGCAAAAAACGTTCTAAAATCATTGCAGATGCTGAAATAAAAGAATACGACTACGTACCACAAACAAACATTTGCGATTCTATATTTGTAGAAAAGTAAAACATTTTTACTTATTTCTTTGGAAGAACTTAGCTAAATCTTTGTGCTCTATAATATGTGATATCGGTCTCCCGTGAGGACAAGTAAATGGTTTTTCACAGGTGCGCCAGTTCCTTATAATTTCCTGCATTTGGAATTGGTTCAAATATGTATTTGCCTTTACAGCTGCCTTACAAGAAGTCGTAATCAATATTTGTTCTTCTATATTATCAATATCACCGGATATGTGTTCTAAAATATCCGCCAGAATGTCTTTTGGAGCAACCCGAGAAAGAATTTGAGGAACTTTTCTGAATATAACCTCATGATCTGATATAAAATCCAGTTGATATCCAAATTTTTCAAGTTTGTCCTTATTTGTCTCTAAAAGTTCCTTATCGGATGGAGAAATCTCTAAAACATCAGATATAAAAAGCAGTTGGCAATCAATATTTTTGGATTTTTTAAGCTGCTCATAAATAAAGCGTTCCTCTGCTATATGTTGATCTACAATCTCCAGCCCCTCTTCACGCTCAATTAATATATAAGTCTTTTTATATTGACCTATTATTACATCTTCTGCAACCGGAACTTTTTCCTCTATAAGTTTCGATTGTTTTGGCGTAAAATATGTCGGCTCCGTATTCACAACACGCTTTGGGAAACTTACTATTTTTTCATTATTTTCTGTTTCAAAACTTTTTGGGGCAAAAATACTTGATATATCGGAAGAAATATCTACTTCTATTTCGTCTTTTTGAATTTCAGCCCGCACTGAAGTTTCTTTCGGTACAAATTCTTCTTTTTTAGACTCCTGTTCTCGTTCAATTCTTGAAGACAAAGCACCATCTATTGCCGAATAAATAAAATTGAAAATTTGGTTCGTATTTTTATATCTAACTTCTTTCTTTGTCGGGTGAACGTTTACATCAACATCTTCTGGCGGGACTTCCAGATTAAGCACTATAAAAGGATAGCGTGAATTTCCTGTCAAATTTTTATAAACTGTATCAATAGATTTTTGGAATACAGGACATTTTACCACACGCGAATTTACATAAGTATAATAATCCTTTTTACTTGCTCTTGTATAATTTGGAGTACTTACATAACCGGAAATCTTTAATCCGGAAAGCTTATCTGTTTTTAAAACTTCTCTAAAGTTTTTGGAAACATCTTCAGAAAATACCTCCTTCAATGCGATTGCCAAATTCCCCTGACCTGTTGTTTTAATCGTAGCCTTACCGTTGTTTTTGAGCTCAAATGCAACATCAGGATGTACAAGTGCAAGTGAGTGAATAAGCTCACTTATATAGGCAAACTCTGTTTTAGGAGATTTTAAAAACTTTAAGCGAGCCGGAAGATTATAAAATAAATCCCTTATTTCCATAATTGTACCAATTGCACATCCGGTTTTGGACTGCTTGACTTCAGAGTTTTCGCACTCTACTTTTACCCCTGTTTCAAAATCTTTTGTTCTTGTAATACAAGTAAGTTTTGAAATAGATATTATACTGGCAAGAGCCTCTCCTCTAAAGCCCATTGTTTTAACATTATACAAATCTTCGCCGGTTTGAATTTTGCTCGTGGCATGCTTTGAAAAAGCAAGCAAAATGTCATCCGGATGAATACCGGAACCATTATCTGCGACTCTTATGTTACGACATTCATTGGAAATTTCGATACTTATTCTTTTTGCTCCTGCGTCAACCGAATTTTCAACCAGCTCTTTGACTACTGAATAAGGGCGCTCAATAACCTCACCGGCTGCAATTTGGTTTATTACATTCTTCGATAGCTGAATAATTCTTCCCATAATACTCCCCAATATAAGTCTATTATACTCCAAATTTTTGTTTTTAGTATAATAGTGTTGGGATAATAAAAAGGTAAATATAAATGGCTATTAAACGAGACAAAAATAAAAAAATAAAAGTTGCATTCCCGCACATGGGAACAATATCTATTGCTTGGGCAGCAGGAATGAGAAAAATAGGGGTAGAACCTTATGTGCCGCCTTATACCAGCAAAAAAACATTATCTTTAGGCACAAAAAATTCGCCTGAAGCAATTTGTCTTCCATACAAATTGATATTAGGCAATTTTATTGAAGCAATAGAAGGCGGGGCAGATTACGTTGCCATGATTACTTCCCCCGGAATTTGCAGATTAGGGGAGTACGGAAATAATATTTACACGACTTTAAAGGATTTGGGATACAAGGCAAACTACATTGAACTGTCTTTATACGATGGTATTAAAGGACTATACAGCTTTTTAAAAAAACTCTCGGGGAAAAATGACCCTGTACTTATTTTAAGAGCAATTAATATCACAATTAGAAAAATTTTTGTTATTGACGATTTAGATAAAGCCTTATCTTACTATAGAGCGCGTGAAATACACTACGGTGATGCGGAAAAAAATTACAAAAAAGCTCTTAAAATGATTGATAAAGCGGACTCAACTCACGATTTAGGCAAAGCTTATCATAGAGCTTTAAAAGAAATTGAAAAAACTGAAATTGATGAAAACAAAGAAGTTTTGTATGTTGATTTAACTGGTGAAATATTTGTTGTTAATGATGAATTTTCCAACCAGAATATCGAACGCGAACTTGGCAGAATGGGAGTAGAAACAAGAAGAAGTCTGACAGTCGGAAGCTTTTTAAAAGATGCAATAATTCCAAAAGCTTTCCAGAGTAAAGAAACTCACCTCCAACGAGCAGAGAGAATGGCAAAACCTTATCTTATGAGAGATATAGGAGGCGATGCTCTGGAGTGCGTTTCTGATGTTGTCTTTGCGGATAAAAAGGGAAAAGACGGAATAATACATATATCGCCGTTTACTTGCATGCCGGAAATTATGTCACAAAATATATTCCCGACCATCAGAGGTGAGCACGAAATTCCGATACTGCCTCTCATTATGGACGAACAAACAGGACGTGCAGGATATATAACAAGACTTGAAGCATTTGTTGATCTTATGAGAAGAAAAAAACGTGCGAAATCTGCAAAAAACAAAACAAGAGTCTAGAGTATGGAATTAGGAGGAATGATTTTTGTTTTACCTCTTATATTTACCCCTCTTTCCAAGAGCTTCCATAGTTTATATCAACTTCCAGCGGAACTCTGAGCGGCTGATTAAGTTCCATTGCATCAAGAACCAATGATTTTAATGGTTCTAATTCTTCTTTTGGCAGCTCAAAAACAAGTTCATCGTGAACTTGCATAATCATTTTTGCCTTAAGTCCTTTTGCTTGAATTTGTTTATCAACTTCTATCATTGCCATTTTTATTAAATCAGCCGCAGTTCCCTGAAGCGGTTGATTTATAGCCGCTCTTTGAGCAAACTCTCTGATTTGATAATTAGGACTCATAAGTTCTGTTGCGAGGTATCTTTTTCTGCCAAATATTGTTTCTACATATCCGTGAGCATTTACAAAATTAACTTCTCTTAGCATATATTCTTTTACACGAGGATAAGTTTCAAAATATTTATCAATAAAATCTTGAGCTTCATTATTTGTGATACCAAGGTTTTTAGCAAGTCCGTATTTTGATTGACCGTACACTATTCCAAAATTAACAGCCTTTGCTTTTCTTCGCATATCTTTAGTAACTTCGTCCACTCCGACACCGAACACTTTAGAAGCGGTGATTGTATGAATATCTTCTCCTGAATTGAATGCTTCTATAAGATGTGTATCTTCAGAAACATGCGCCAACAATCTGAGCTCAATTTGAGAGTAGTCAGCACTTAATATAAGTGAATTTTCTTTGTCCTCTGCACAAAACGCTGAGCGAATTTTGTTGCCTTCCTCTGTCCTAATCGGGATATTTTGCAAATTAGGATTTGAGGAAGAAAGCCTTCCTGTAACAGTGAGAGCTTGATTATATGTTGTGTGAATTCGGTTATCGCGCTTATCAATTAGTGCCGGAAGTGCGTCTGTATATGTAGACTTAAGTTTTGAAAACTTTCTGTGTTCTAAAATATACTCACAAATTTCATATTCCTGCGCTAGTTCTTCCAACACTTCTGCATTAGTAGAACGGGATTTTTTCTTTTTTGTTTTTAGCTCTAACTTGTCGAAAAGAACTTCTGCCACTTGTTTAGGTGAATTTATATTAAATGGTTCACCGGCGAGCTGATAAATCAAATCTTCAAGTTCTGCAAGCTTCTCTGTCATAAACGCAGAGAGTTCCTTTAGATAATCCACATCAATAGAAACACCTGTGTGCTCCATTTTTGCCAGCACTGTGGTTAAAGGCATTTCAATTTCTTTAACCAATTTTTGTTCGTGCTCATCCAGATTATTTTGCCAATAATCATAAAGTTTAAGTATAGTATAAGCTTCGTCACAAGCATATTTTTCTGTATCAGATTCATTTGTCATTATATGATTTAAAAAATCGAGCGCCTGAGCATCCAGCGTATGTTTGCGATTTGGGTCCTTGACATAGCTTGCGAGTAAAACGTCATATTCTAAACCCCTTGGCTTAAACCCGTTATTCCAAAGCAAATGATAATCAGATTTTGTATCATAGCCTATTTTTTTGATTTTATCATTTTCGATAATAGGCTTCAAAGCTTCAATAAATTCTTTTGCAAAATAATAAGTTTTACCATTTGCAACAGAAACAGCATCTATATTACCGTCCGTTGCATAGTATCTGATTGCAATTCTTTCGGATTTTAAAAGATTTTCTATTACGTCATTTATATTTTCTCTTTTAACTGATACATACTCAAAATCATTGTCATCAATATTTTCCTTTATTACCTGAGAAAATAAACCTTGCTGAACAGCTTCTGCCGTAGTTTGATTTTGAGCAAAAAGGCTCAAATTTGTATTTTCTGAAATACACTCGGCATCAAATGAAGAAAGAATTTTGTCTATATTTTTAATAAATGTATAAAACTGCATCCTTCTTAAAAATTCAGAAACCTTTTCAAGATTTGGCAGCGTTACACAAGCTGTGGAAATATCAAATTGGACATCAACATCTCTGATGATTGTAGCCAAATCTTTTGACAAAATTGCAATTTCTTTCCCGTCAATCAATTTCTGCTTAACTGCTTTTTCGGGAATATTTTCAACATCCTCTAAAACAGCCTCAAGTGTCGGATATCTGTTCAAAAGTTTTTGAGCAGTTTTTTCTCCGATACCCCTAACCCCCGGAATATTATCTGATGTATCTCCCCTAAGTCCCTTGTAATCGGTTATTTGATTTGGATATACACCTAATTTCTCATACACTCTATCCCAATCATATTCCAAAAGTTCACCCTTTGTAGGAATTAGAACTTTAACACTTCCTTCTCTGTCAATAAGTTGAAAGCTATCTTGGTCTCCTGTTAAAATTAGGGTTTTGTGCCCTGCTTCAGAGGCAATTTTGGAAATTGTTCCTATAACGTCGTCTGCTTCAAAGCCTTCTTTTGTATAAATAGGAATATCAAATGCGTTTAATCCTTCACAGATTACACCAATCTGACTTCTTAAAGAATCCGGCATCGCTTCTCTTTGAGCCTTATATTCTTCGTATTTTTCGACTCTAAAAGTCTGCCTTCCGACATCAAATGCAACTGCAATAAAATCGGGATGAATTTTTGCAAGCAAATCGAAAATAGCTTTGAAAAATCCATAGACAGCCCAAGTCGGCTGGTTTTCAGAATTTTTCATACCGGTTCTTTCGAGTGCAAAAAATTGTCTAAAAGCAAGTGCGTGACCATCTATTAATATAAGAGTCTTTTTATTTGGCATTTTACACCTATTCGGTTATTGCTTCATAACAGTCCGAACAAATTGTATCATGTCCGGAGTGTTCGCCCAGTGTGCGATACTTCCAGCAACGTTCACACTTTTCGCCTTCAGCTTTTGTTACCCAAACAGTTGTTTCGCCTTCTGTATACTCATTCAAAACATCAGAAGGTGCTGTTTCGGAAATATGAGCTTGTGACACAATGAAGATATCTGCGATGTCTTTTTCATTTGCTTTAAGCACTTCTGCATTATCAGATTTTATATAAACTGCAGCCTCCAAAGAGCTTCCTACTGTCTTTGCAGCTCTTAAAGGTTCAATCGCTCTTGTAACAACTTCTCTTGTTTTTAGAATTTTTGAAAAATCTTCCTCAAGTTTTTCATTGTTCCATTCTTGATGAACCGTTGGCCAAGATGCAAGTAAAATACTCTCTAATCCACTCCTTTGGTTTTCAGGAGTATTTTGCCACATATCCTCTGCTTGGAAAGGCATTACAGGTGCTACAATTCTTACAAGAGTTTGATATG
>CACZPB010000161.1 GCA_902782905.1 uncultured bacterium | reverse complement strand
AATGAATATATTATAAAAGCAGTTGAAAATAATAAAGATTTGAAGATGGCAACATTGACAATTGACGAGTATTATCAAAATGTTGTAATGCAAAGAGCCGGAGAAATGCCTAATATTTCAGCAGGCTTTATCCCTGGGTATGGTCATGCATTTGGTCAAACAAGCGGAAATTTTGGTGTGCCTATCATTGCAAGTTATGAACTTGATATTTGGGGTAAGAATCACAACAAAACCACAAGTGTTAGAAAACTATACGAAGCATCTATTCTGGATGAGCAAGCTGCATATATTGCTATAGCTGCTGCTGTCGGAACGGTTTACGTAAATATAATCAAGCTTGATGCATTGATAGATTTGCAGGAAGAAATTGTAACATTAAGAAAAGAAATCGCCGATATAATGCAAGTTTCAAATAATGAAGGTATAGTTTCGACTTCAGACCTTGTAAAAGCAAACAAAGCATACATCGTTGGTACAACAGACCTTGTTGATTTGAAAAAAGAAAGGACAAAACTTCTTCATCAGCTTGCAGTATTGGTTGGTGACAGTCCTAATAACATTGAAGAATACAAGAGAACTGATTATCACAACTTCGCTTTTTCAGGAAATATTCCGGAAACAGTGAGTTCAGAGGTTATAATGAAACGTCCCGATTATTTGAAAGCTGAAAAAATGCTTGAAAAAGCAGGTATAGACGTAAGAATCGCAAGAAAAGAAATGTGCCCGAGAATAAATTTGGGCGGACTTTTATTCTTCAACAATAAATATTTTGAAAGTATGTTTTCAACCTCAAGTATGATTTGGGGCTTTGGCGGAGGTCTTTTCCAACCTATTTTCCAAGGTTTTTCTTTAACGGCAAATTTGAAAGCTAAGAAAATTGCTTATGAAAGAAGCTTGAAGAACTATGAAAAAGTTAACTTAACTTCTATGCAAGAAGTTAATGATACGCTCGTTTCCGTAAATATGGACAGAGACAAGCTTGCAAAACAGAAAAAAATTCAATCATTGGAACAAGAGGATTTCAAGCTTACGCAGCTCAAGTATGATGAAGGTGTTATTGCAAAATTAGATTTGGATCAGCAGGCAGAAAATTTGCTCAATGTTCAAAAAATGGTTTATATAACAGAATTTGGATGTATGGTTGATTACATAAACTTCTATAAAGCAGTGGCTGCACAAAAAGTATAGTTGATAATTGTTGGGACAGAAGCCCCAAGCTAAATGCTCCTTCCCCTTCTGTCCTCCGGACATCTTCCCCAATTGGGGCAGAAGTGAGACGCAATATACGGTTGAGTAGTAGGTTGGGCATACTTGTCCAACAACTCTTTACAGATTTATAACATCCAGTCCCTTGAACTCAAAAATCTTTTTTGTGTTTTGTGCCAGTTTTGCCTCGGCTAAAATCGTGCCAATTATAGCTTCAAGTTGAGCAACAGGCATCATATTTTGAGGAAGTTCATCGAAACCATACTCCAACCTCAGTGCTGATTGCAAAAATTTACAATCGGCAGAGGAGCGTTCTTTATAATTTGAATAAAGATTTAATCTTTGTCTTGCAAGATAAACTTCAAACCTTGAAACGTCGCAGCCCGCATCGTGTAAACCGGATAACAGCTCGCATCCTCTTGTAGAAAATCTTTGCATCCAATTGTCTCTGTTTAAAAACAAATTCTCATCATTATGAATAAGTTGATAGTGTTTAGAATGTACTCTCCACTTCCCTTCAAGCATAGTATTATCCCACGGCAGTGAAACACAAATTGTTGAATTTTTTAGAGACACATAATTGTCAAAAAAGAGTTGAACATCGCTCATGGAAAACAACTTGTCAAGATGAATGAGTTTTCCCGTAGAGACTTCTCTTACAGCAACTCCACTTTCTACAGATGAAGAAGCTCCGAGTGATAATCCGACATAGTGCGTAATCATAGACCGAAATCCTCATCCTCAGGTAGTGGGGATTTTAGCTTAATTACTCTTTTTTCCACTTCCGGTAGTCCTTCTGTCTGATTTTTATCACCTTGTATGGTTTTGTATATTTCCATGTTTTTGGAAGAAAGTTTCTCGCTCTTTTGTTCGTTTATCCGTTTTTGGTTATCCTCCAAAAGTTTTCTAGCGGCAGGCGAAATAGAGTTTTCTTCAACTTTAGATATAATTTCTTTGCGCTGTTTTTGAATTCGGTCTTGTTCAGCCTTTGAAAGACTCATTGTCAAGCTTTTAGTATTTTCATAACTGTTTTTATAACTGTTTTTCAATATAAGAATTTCTACTCTCCTGTTTTTAGGGTCTTTGGGAGAACTTGATTCCACAAGCGGGCGAGTGTCAGCGTAGCCAATTGCAGTAAATAAATTTGGCGAAAATTTGAATCTTGCAATCAAATATCTTACAACAGAAGACGCTCTGGCAGAAGATAGTTCCCAGTTTGAAGGATACTTTTCGCTGCTTATAGGATGGCTATCAGTATGACCTTCAACTCTCATAGAATGTAATACAAATTTTTTGCAAATAAGCACACCAACTTTATCTAAAAGAGCCTTTGCTTTTGGATCCAAATATGCAGAAGCAGGAGCAAAAAGATATTTATCGTCAAATGTTAGGAGCAACCCTTTGTCAGTCATTTTAGAAGAAATTCCTTCCAATTCGCCGGCTTCCTTAAGCTCTTTTATGCTCTCTTCTATCTCATTAAATGATTGTTCTTCGTATTTGGGGCTTATGTACTCAAGCATCAGGCTCGGTATAAAAGAGTTTGCCTGTTGTTCATCAAATAAACTGTCGCTTGAATCCAAAATGGATTGCTGACCTTCCATTAAGGTGTTTTGGCTAAAGGCACTTTTTAAAGATTCTTCAAGCTTTGCAAAATCAGTAGCATCAACTTGTGCAAGCGCATATAGAACAACGAATGTAGCAAAAAGCAAGGTGATAAAGTCACCATACGAAACAAGCCATCTTTCTAAGTTTTCATGCTCCTCAGGCGGTTTCTTTTTAGCCATTATTAGCTCCGTTATCAGGTTGTTCTAACATAAACGAACGAAGTTTTCTTTCAATTAACACAGGGCTTTCACCTGCTTGGATAGAAAGTACGCCCTCCATAATCATTTCTTTGTATAAGAAAATTTTTTGATAAATAAATTTAATTCTTGTCCCAAGAGGAATCATAACAAGGTTAGCTGCAAACAAACCGTAAATTGTTGCAACAAATGCAACCGCAATGCCGGCACCCAGTTTGGACGGATCGGAAAGGTTTTGCATAACCTGAATCAAGCCCATAACTGCACCAATAATACCTAGAGTAGGAGAATAACCACCGAATGATTCATATACTTTCGCTGCATTATGAACATGCTGTTCCAATTGACTTATCTGGTTTTCCATCATCTCTCTTACAAGTGTAGGGTCAGAGCCATCGGCAACGGCGCCCAAGCCTAAAGTAAGCAGCGGGTCAGAAGCATTGTATGCTTCTTTTT
>CACZPB010000160.1 GCA_902782905.1 uncultured bacterium | reverse complement strand
GGAGAGGAAGGATAAAGGCTTATGGCTTAATTTTTCTCGAAACGACGTCTCAAGATTGCAGAGCAAATAATTATTGTAAGTTTTTTTGCAGTACTGATTCCGATGACTGTCACTGGATTTATTGTAAACAATATTAACCAGCAATCAAACCGCGAACAGCTAAAATCTGCCGCTGTAATGATTGCAAATACCGTCTCTGAGGAAATAGACGTTTTTGAACAATCTATCAAGAATGATTTGGGGCAAATTGTTACAACGCTTGAGTACTACAGTGCTTCAGGTACAGAGCAAAGATATCTGGATGAGATTACAAAGACATTAGAATTTTATAAAGAGTTAACAATAGTAAATAATAAGGCGCAGCTTGAGCAATATAGAGCTTACAGCATGAGAGATAATTATTATGTTCTAAAGCGTCGGATAAAAGATGGCAGATATTTGGTTGCAATTCTTGATGTTGAAGGCTTAAAAAGAAATCTTTTCAAAACGTTGACAGAAGACCAAAGACAAATTTATGTACTTGATAATAACGGTGATTTAATAGCTTCGAGCAATTACACAGAAAAGGGCTATAATACCAGCTTGAGTGAGCTTCCGAAAAACTTGGAAATCGATAAACCTATTATATATGGAAAAGTTAAAAACCAACCGCTTGTGTATCTAAAAAAATCAAATCCTGAAGCATTGATTCTTGTTAATACAACAGAAGAACTCAAACAGGATGCAATCGATTATAACAGAGACAAAATCATTATTTCAATTTTGGTAACGATGTTTGCAATATTCTTCGTTGTAGGTTTGTATACTTCCTATCTATATACAAATATCCGCCAACTTTTTAAAGCAATAATTGCAATATCAAAGGGTAATTATGCCAGAAGAATAAGACTTTTAACGAATATATTTACTCCTTTTGAGATTGTGTTTTTGGGAACAGAATTTAATAGGATGGTAAACCAGATTCACAAATCTTATGCTCAACTGAAGAAAAAAAATAAAGAGCTTAAACAGCTAAATGAATTTCGCTCAAATATGATAGATACTGTCTCTCATGAATTCAGAACTCCGCTTACCAGCATTCAAGGGTATACCTCGAGACTTTTGAGGCAGGATATTGAAATTGATGAAGAAACAAAACAAAAATCACTATTAATAATCAAACGTCAATCCGAAAGGTTGAAGCGAATGATAGAAGATTTACTTGTAATACCTGATATTGAAGGCGCAAGACTAAATGTTAATTTGGTCGATATTCCTATTAATACGATTATAGAAAATTCTATTTTGCTTGTAAAAAACAATAGTGGCAGGGAAATTATAAATAATGTTCAAGATTGTTCAACAAAAATCGTTGCTGACACTGACAGAATTGAACAAGTTTTTGTAAACCTTATAGAGAACGCTATAAAATATGCAAAAGACGACACTCCGGTTACTATAGATTGTGAGGAGCAGGAAGGAAAGCTGGTTGTCAGTGTAAAAAACGAATATGAATTTATCCCTAGAGAAAAATTGAAAACTCTGTTTGATAAATTTACAAGAATGGATGATAGCACCACCCGCACCACGAGAGGGACCGGACTCGGATTGTTTATTGTCAAAGGTCTTGTCGAGGCAATGGATGGAGAAATCAGGTTATATTCAACTGAAGAAAACGGTTTTTGTGTAAAAGTCTTTATGCCGATTAGCTAAAAACAGCCGGTATCTCATAACTACCGACTGTTTTTCTAAAAAATATCTGACTTTCAGGGATTATTGTGAGAATTCACCGGTATAAAATCCCATAAGATTTGTCAGTCTGCGCTGTTTTTCTACAGCCCTTTCAACATTCTGTTTAATTTCCTCAAGTTCTTTTAATAATGTATTTAAATCTTTGCGTCTTTGACCCTCTAGGCGTTCCTCCTTATTATGTACGGACCTAAATTCAACTGTTTTGTCTATTGCTCCTTTCTCAGTTGAATCAATTGTATTAAATTCACTTTCGCTCAAATCAACTTCAAGCCAATTCGGCGAAAAACATTTGTTTAAATAATCTTGTTTGCTCATACACATATACCCTTTTTTAATTAACAGCTTTGTGCGGCTCTGAATTTTGACATAAAATTCTTTACGCTCCAAGCAAGATTGTTAACAACATCCTTGCATTCAATAAAGTCTTTTTTTACTTCTTGATACTCTTTGGAGTTGAAATTGAATGCTGTCATTTCTGAATATTCAATTAACATCTCGTGTTCGTCGCGTTCCATTTTTACTACTCCTTCTAAAATTTGTTTTTCGATTTTTACAATTCCCTATTAACAGCTAAATACAATTAAAAAGTTTTCTTTTTGCTTACAAAATTGTTATCGGCATTTTTTTGAAAAACTTTAGGGTTTTGGAGTAAACGTTTACAATTTGTTACAATACAAGGTAAAAATACCTGTATTTATTGAGCTTTAAATTTTATATAAAACGGTTTGTAAAGTTTTGTAAACATGTGCTTTTGTTTATGGCAATTTATTTATGACAAAAAACTTCATGTATATAAGGGAAATTTATAAAAAGGTTAATTGAAAGGTAGGTATTTTATGGCACCACAGTATGGT
>CACZPB010000159.1 GCA_902782905.1 uncultured bacterium | reverse complement strand
CCTTTCTATTCTCTCTTTTTCGCTAATCCCCTTGTAAATCATCGGCATACAAACGTTATCTATAGCGGATGTTCTGGATATAAGATTAAACCCTTGAAACACAAATCCGATTTTATTGTTTCTGATATCGGAAAGTTCATCGGAATTAAGTGAAAACACATCAACACCTTCTAGGTAATATTCTCCGCTTGTCGGTTTATCGAGTGTTCCGAGCATATTCATACAGGTGGATTTACCTGAACCGGATGTTCCCATTATTGCGACAAATTCACCTTCTTCTATAGTGAACGAAACGTCATTAAGGGCATAGAATTCCTCATCCCCCATTCTATATATTTTCTTTGCATGTCTTACATCTATTAATTTGGTCATAGTTTAATTTAGTTATATTTACCCAACATTTACCCAACATTTACACAACATTTACCCCTTACCCCTACATTGGCGGTCGGCGCATGCCTGACGATTGTTTTTTCTTCCCTTTTGTCAGTGAACCTATGATAACCTTATCCTTTTCGTTTATTTGGGTTGTAATTATTTGAGTGTAATTGTCATCAGATAGTCCGACTTCTACATCAATTCTTTTCGGGCCGTTTGAGGTAAGAATCCAAATGCCTTGGTTTTCAAACTTTTGAGTGTTATCCTCAGGTGAAAACTTAAAAGCTTTATTTTCTACCATAAGAACATCTTTTGCTTCACCGGTTATTATTGAAACATTTGCGCTCATCCCCGGAATTGCAAAACCGTCAGTGTTATCAACTGACACAATAACAGTGTAGGTTACAACGTTGTTAGTTGTAGTAGATGCGAGTCTT
This sequence comes from uncultured bacterium, assembly GCA_902782905.1. Taxonomy (GTDB): domain Bacteria; phylum Cyanobacteriota; class Vampirovibrionia; order Gastranaerophilales; family Gastranaerophilaceae; genus CAG-196. The sequence continues at coordinate 7,079 of CACZPB010000159.1, read as the reverse complement.
ACTTGAGTTACTGTCCCTTCAAACTTTTTATCCTGATATCCGTCAAGCGTGTATTCAGCCCTCTGACCGACTTTTATTTTGCCTATATCAGCCTCTGAAACGCTTGTTTCTATCTGCATTTTGGTTAAATCCTGCGCAACTTCAAAAAGTGTCGGAGTGTTAAAGCTTGCGGCAACTGTCTGACCAACATCCACAGCCCTTGAAATAACTGTTCCGTCTACAGGTGAGGTTATTTTTGAGTACCCGAGATTCGTTAAATTATTTTTGAGAGTTGCTTGTTGTGCGTTCATCTCAGCCCTTGCCGCCGCAACATCTGCTTGAGCCGTCAGGTAATTTGAACGTGCAAGTTCAACATCGTCTCTTGAAACATAGTTTTTTGCAAACAAGTGCTCGTATCTTTTGTAGTTATTTCTTTTATATTCCAAGTTTGCTTGAGCTTTAGAATAAGCAGCTTGGGCATTATTAAGCTTTGCAGTTGATTGCTCGACGTTCGCCTGAAAAAGACTGGGGTCAAGTTCGGCAAGAAGCTGTCCTTTTTTTACCTGTGAGTTATAGTCTACGTAAATCCTTGCTACGGTGCCTGAAACTTGTGTACCTACGGCAATTGTATTGATTGGCTTTATTGTACCGGATGCTTCTACGTACTCTGTAATTGTCCCTCTTGTGATTTCTTTTGTAATATATTTTGCAGAGCCGTTTTTAAATAAAAACGTCAGCGCAATTATTGCCGCTACTGCAATTATTATAATTCCTATAACATATTTTTTATTCATATATTTATTCCTTATTTTCTATAATGAGTTTGGCATAATTGAATTTTTACCATAACCGTTTATACCCATACCCATTGATTTTATGAGAGCTTCTCTTGCTATGTTATATTTAAGCACAGATTCTACAAAACTTAATTGTGCTTTATTATAATTTGTAAGAGCATCCTGCAACTCTACATAATTGTTCAGCCCGACACTGTATCTTCCGTCTGCAAGCTCAAAATTTTCTAAAGTCGCTTTAACTTTTGTGCTCATAAGAGGTATTTTTCTCTCAAGCTGACGCATGTTTATGTAATTGTCCTGAACTTCCCAATAAATATCCGATTTTGCTATATTAACATTATGTTGAGCAATATTAAGGAAGTTCTCACCTTCTTTTATCTGGAAATGAATTCCGTAAGGATTAATTGAGCCTAAACCTATACCGGCGCCTACTTGAAGCGGATGAGTTGTTGATGTGCCTTCACTTCTGCTTATATTCCATGAAAGTGAACCCGTGATTTCCGGCGTATATTGCCGTCTCAAAGCTTTTAGAGCTTCGTTTTGAACAGATACAAGGATTTCTTCGGATTTTAAATCAGGACGATATTCAAGTGCTTTGTCAACAGCCTCTTGTTTTGAAAGCTTCATAGGATTAAGCTTGTAGTCCTGAATAATGTCATTATGCTCAATTCCTGATGATAATAAGACAAGTCCGTCTGCATTTCTTTTCATTGTAGGAACAGGAGGTTTAGAACTGTTGGCACTCTCCATTTTCTTTTTGTAATCAGCTTTTAAGAACCCGAAATTCTCGGTATTTTCGACAACAAAAGGCTTTTCCTCCTGATAATACATAGCATTTTCTAAATCAATTATTGAGTTTAACAGCGAATTTTGTCCGTCAACAAGCTGAATTTTTGCATCTGCAAGATTAACCTCGGCATTAACCACATCAATCTTAGACTTTAGACCTTCTTCAAACATAGCTTGTGTTCGGTTAAAGTTAAGTGTTTGAATTCTTACGTTTTGCTCGTAGATATCGAGATTCGCAAGCGCCGAGAGAACCTTATAGTAACTTGTTCTAACGTCATATATTACATTTAAAGTTTCGTAGTCGTGGTCATATTGAGCCGAAAGCGTGTCATACTTTGCCATGTTAATCTTTGCGGTAGTTCTCCCAAAATCCCATATCATCTCTGATATACCGACATTGAACCCTAATGAATTATCATAAACTCTTCCAAACCCTGTCTGTTGGGCGTTTCTGTGATAGTAATTGAGCCCCGCAGTAAACCTCGGTGCATAATTTGCTCTCGCCTGTCCGATACCGGTTTCAGCAGCCTTTACGCGTTCTTCCGATACTCTGAGATTGGGGTTGTGAGTCAGTGCGTATTTTACACATTCTTCAATTGATAAAACAGGAAGCTGGCTAAAAGGGATTTTTGGCTTTCCCTGAATTACCGGCGGGAGCTTTACTTCCTCTATTTTATCCTTCTTCTTGAGTTTTGAAGGTTTTAGATTTACTGCACCTTTAGAGTTAATCCATGAATAGTTTTTAAAACTGAAAGCATTCACTTCTTGTGCTGTCAAAAAGACAATCGACAAAATGCATGCCGCTACGGAACTTTTTAATAAAACTCTACTCAATATATTATTCATTACAAAAATATTTTACTTCAAAATTATCTTAAAAAGCAATTATGACTGAGTTTTATAAGTTTTTTTGTAACATTTTATTAAGAAGAAAGTTTAAAAGTGTAAATAATACAAATTTTTTGTTTTTTATAGTAATATATAAAATGTTACAAATTTAATTGACGCAATTTGCGTTGGTAGAATAGGAGGCACATGAATTGACAATTGTATCATCTTCACTAAAAGAGCTGGAAACTCATACAAATCTTGACAGAGTAAATTTGGGACAACACGTTCTTGCAGAATTCTTTGAATGTGATTCAAATATTTTGAATAACAGTGACAAAGTAGAGAAGTATATGATAGAAGCGGCTCTTGAGTGCGGTGCGACAATCGTTCAGAAGTGCTTTCATATGTTTAACCCCTATGGTGTTTCAGGTGTTGTAATTATATCTGAAAGCCACCTTGCAATTCATACTTGGCCGGAACTGGGTTATGCTGCGGTAGATTTATTCACTTGCGGTACAAAGTGCGACCCTAAAGTTGCGTATGAATTTTTGAAGAAAAAATTTAATTCTAAAAACGCGTCATTTACCGAACTTAAGCGCGGTATTATTGACAGAGAAACTCTTAAACTCTCAGAACAGCCGTTTGAGGTTGCTGAGCAGTTTGAGGGATAGTTTTTTTTGAGAATATTATTTATATAAAAAGAGTATAGCCTAAGTTATGCTCTTTTTATTATTTCTTTAATCTCATCCGAAGAAACTGCTTTATAGTTTATTCTGCCTGATGTTATAGGCTGGCGGTAATCGGATTTATTGATAGAGCGCGCTTCTACAATCACAGAAGGCGGCAAAATCGACCATTTATAAAGTGCCGTTGACATTCTTCTGTAAAACTTATCCAGCCATTCGATTTTTTGTTCTTTTGAAACAGAGTTATGTTTTTCGTAAACAAATTCAATATTCAAAAAGTCATTGTAGCTCTCATTTTTGTTCTCAATTCGCCAAATAATCTCATCTAAGAATTCATAAGGCATAAGCGCGTCCTCGGCAATCAGCGGTTTCCCTGTCTTAGGGTCGATTGCAAGCTCTGCTCCCGGGCGTTTCAAAATGATTGCTTCGGGTATAGCATTTTTTTCTTCTCTGTTTTCGTTTAGCCAACGGGCAAAAGCAAACAGCTTTGTTTTCGGAACATCAGCTATCGGTGCAAATCCGCCTGACATATCACCGTTAATCGTTGCATACCCCATATAAAGCTCTGATTTATCAGATGTTGCAATCGGAATGCAGGAAGAAAATTCGTTGCTTATTCCCCAAAGAAACATTGCGCGTGAGCGAGCTTGAATGTTATCGGGTGTAAAAGAGGCTTTATATCTTCCCTCCCAACTGTTTTCAACCGTTTTAAACAGATCGTTTAAGCATTCTGTCGTTGTATCAATCATCGGTCTTATTGTTGCTTCCGTAAAGTTTATGCCCAAATTCTCCGCCAATTGTCTTGCATCAGACTTACTCTCATCACTTGTTATATGAGAAGGCATTGAAATTCCAAACACATTTTCTTTGCCTAATGAATCAGCCAAAAGTACAGCGCAAACCGTAGAGTCCAACCCGCCTGACAGCCCCAAAACAGCACGCTTAAGTCCGCACTTTTTAAAATAATCTCTAATTCCTTGCAAGATTGTCTTATAAGTTCTCTCTAAATCCGATTCGTACTCCAAAGTGAAAACTTTTTGCTCAGTCAGAGATTTTTCGAGTCCTTTGGTAAGGGGATAAATCTTACCTATTGATTTTAGCGGGTTAACAATCAAGAGTTGTTCTTCAAAAGATTTTGCTCTTGCAAGAAGTTTGCCGTTTCTGTCAAACACTCTGCTTGAACCGTCAAAAGATATGTTATCAACAGCTCCTACTTGGTTTACATAAACAAAAGGTGTTTTGTAATGTGAAGAAATAAACGAGAGCATATTATGCTTTAACTGCTCTTTTTTCACCCTTGTAGGCGAAGCAGAACAATTTATATGTATAAGAGGCACTTCGCTTTGCAATTCTTCTATCGGGTCTTTGTAATAAAGGTTTTTATCGAAAAATTCTTTGTTGTTCCAGCAATCTTCGCAGATAGAAATTGCATATTTGCCGTCATACAATTTTGGATAATCTTCTACAGAATAAGCATCGAAATTCCCGATTGTGTCAGCCGGCTGAACTCCTACGACCGGTGAAGGCTCAACATACCTGTAATCATTGAATTCAGAGTACGTAGGGAGCAGTGATTTTCTGACAACTCCCTCAATTTTACCTCGCCTTAGTATAGCAACGGAGTTATAGTAAAGTTTTCCTTCCGCATATTTGCCTCTCGGCTCAACGAAGCCAACAAGAACTGTAGTATCGCCCGTAATTTTTGCTAAACTGTTAAGCCATTTAATATTTTCTTCGACTATTATAGGATGTCTTGCAATAGTGTCTTCTATCGGATAACCCATAAGCGCAAGCTCAGGGAACACAAGTATATCAAGCTTTATTGAAGTTGCATATTTAATATACCTTGCAATCTTTTTAGCGTTATATTCAAGGTTTCCGACAATTGGATTAATCTGCGCCATTCCTATGAAGCCGCCTGACTCTGTAATAGAGCGTATTTCATCCACAATATCAGATGGAATATCTTTTTCATTTATCAATAACTTGTCAGCAATTTCAGATAACTCATATAGTCTTTCCATTTTATATCTCCAATAACTCTCTATATGCTGACAAACACTTTACGGCAGTTGATTTTGGAATACAATCGACGCCAAGGTTCTCGGCAATCTTTCTTATGTTATAAGACGCTGAAACCATTATAATCCTTGTTCTGTAATATTTGGGTAAACTCTTAATTTGTTCAACAAGCCATTCTCCTGCATATTTCGGCTCGTAATTATTCTCCATTTGTAAATCTGTTATCACAAAATCATAGGGTTTAGTTGAATTTTCAAGGATTTTTGAATAAGCTTCCTCGGCAGACGATGCTTCTTCAACATCTGCATTTTCTCCTAAAATTTCATATACGGCGTTAGTGTTAAAATCTCTCCAGCCTGACATATCGTCAACTACTAATATTTTTTTCATTTTCGAAGCCCCGATGCTCCTTCCAGATATACAAATTCAGGAACAAAAGTTTCACTGCAATTTACGACAATTAATACTCGAAGACACTTTCTAAGACTATTTGGAACGTTGATTTCATGAAAACACATCATGGGAACATCACGCCATTTTAGATTAACTCTTGCATATTTTGCGGGAAAATCAGCGTTTAAATCTTCTGTAAGGCTGAATATTGCGTGAGATATCATATCTGTATCAATATTGTTTTTGCTCACAATTTCCTTAAGAAGCTTTATCGTAGCACTACCTATGGCTTCAGAAGTGTTTTCGTCAACCGTAATTGCTCCTCTTATGCCCTTTGATATCATTATTTACTTCCTTTCTCTCAAATAAAATAAGGCTGCAAGGGTTGAAGCTGTGAGAGCGTAACCCTCTGCTTCTTTTTCCTGAAGCCAGCTATATATATTATCAATACTGACAAGCTCTCTGTCAACAATAACTCCGCCGTCACTAATCGGAGTCGAGACGATATTATAATTATTAATATAAGCAATAGCAATTGTTACTGTTTCAGATACGCACCCCGGAGAACTTGCGACTTTTCTTGATTTAATCTCTATTTTCTCTGCCTTGAGTCCTGCTTCTTCCAATAATTCTTTTTTTATAGCTTCCTCTATTGTTTCATCCTTGTTTTCATCACCAACAAGTCCTGCCGGAATTGCAATTGAATACTTAACAATATTTTCAGCTTTCATCGGCGGTCTTTCTTCTATGAGGAATAATATTTTTTCATTATTTATGACGGGTAATATTACCACAACATCTTTAGCGTTAGGACGATGTGCATAAACCCAGTCATTCCCTGTCTTTGATTTTGTGGATTTGAGTTGAAGGTATTTTGTATCATATAAAAGCTTATTCTCCATAATACAAAGCCTCATTTGCAGTTGCAGGAAGCGAAATACAGAACTCAGTATACTCTCCCTCAATGCTGTCAACGGTAAGCTCTCCTCCGTGAGCTTTGATTATTTGTTGAGCCAAATACAGCCCGAGTCCGGTGCCGATTTTGCGGAATTTTTTTGCTGCGGAATAGTATTTGTTAAATATTTTATCTATATCACCTTTAGAGATTCCTGCTCCAAAATCCTTAACCTTAATAACAATAAATTTAGGAATTTCGCCTATTGTAATTATAATGGGCGAACCGGATGCGCCGTATGATATTGCATTTTGTATAAGGTTTTTTATTACACGCTTTAGCTGCATCCTGTCTGCAAAAACTCTTATGTCTCTCGGAAGTACAAAATTAAGTTCGTTTTTTGTTTTGTCTGCTATAGGTTTCATTTCATCTATAATTTCTGAAATGAACGCTTTTAGCAGTATATTTTCTCTATAAAGCCTAATCTTATTTCCTTTAAGCTTATATGTTTCCAATACCGTTTGTACAAGTTCCAGCAGCTCTCGATTGGATGTCTGCATGTTTTTTAGAGCAACCTCTTGTTTCTCGGATATCTCGCCGAATGATTTGTTGAGAAATAACTCAAGCATGTTTGTTTCGGCAATAATCGGAACTTTCAAATCATGCGTTAATGTTGCAACGAAATCT
>CACZPB010000158.1 GCA_902782905.1 uncultured bacterium | reverse complement strand
TATGTCAACATAATCAAGTAAATATTTGTGGGTTCGGATTCCACAAGGTCAAAATCTGTGTCAAAAGTTCTCAAACCGATTGTTATTTTTGTATTTTTGTAATAAAGTGCGTTTTTACAAAAATTTATTTTAAAATTTTTATATGTATATTATAATACTTCTGTTGGCAGAGAAAGAGATTTTGCGGTTAATGCTAACTTGCAATTCAGATATAAAGGCTCAAAACCTCTTTTACATAAGGACTAAAATTAAGTGATTAAAGTTTCAATTATAATTGCAGCATATAATGTAGAAAAATATATAAATCGTTGTTTAGAGTCTTTGATTAACCAAACATTAAAGGAAACCGAAATAATTTGTATAAATGACGGTTCTACAGACAGAACATTAGCAATATTAGAGGATTATGCAAAAAAGGATTCCAGAATTATTGTCTTGTCGCAAGAAAATGCAAAACAGGGTGCTGCAAGGAATAGAGGCATTGATATTGCACAGGGAGAGTTTATAACATTCGTCGACGCTGATGACTGGGTAGATTTAGACTTCTGCGAAAAATTATACAATGCGGCTCAAAAATATGGCGTAAATATTGCAGCATCTTCTACAACGAGAGATTATAAGCATGTTGTTAAAAATCATTTGAAGTTAACGGACGAATGTGTATACAAGGGAGTAAATTCTATTGTTCAAGCATTAGAATACAATTTAATAACTCATAGCAAATTGTATAGATTTGAACCTATAAAAGATTTACGCTTTGAAGAAAATGTTTTGTACGAAGACGCACCTTATACAATAAAAGCATTTGACAAATGTGAATCTCTTGTTACTGTACCTGATACGACATATCATTATTATTCCAATCCAACATCAACAATGAAGCAAAAATTGGATGTAAAAAAAGAAAATGATAAGATTTCTACAGCTATACAGCTAATTCGATATGCACAAGAGCACAATATAAAATTATCCTTAAAATATAGTCTTGTTTATAAAGATGACCATTTTTGGTGGGCAGTGAAACATTACTATACAAAAAAAGAATTCTATCTTTGCGGGATAAAAATATTCACAAAAAATGTCAAATATGATAATGTTAAGAACTTTGTGATATTTAATACTGCCTGCTTTGGAGACGTACTGCTTTGCAACTCATTGGTACAAAATATAAAAAATATATTCCCCGAATCAAGAGTCATTTTCGTTTGTGACAAAAATTGGGAAGATGTAGCCAAATACCAAGAAGGCGTTGATGAAGTAATTATTTATGATAAAAAAGGTGCACACAGAGGATTCTTTGGTTTTATAAAATTTATAAAAGATTTCAAATACAAAAACATATACGCTTCTTTTATAACTTACAAAAACGAACGAAATTATGCAGCAGCAAAGCTTATAGGCAGCCGATTTGTCTTTATGCACAATCCTACAAAGGGGAAAACAAGTATGCAAGAACAGCACAACAAACTGCTGGAACCTTTGACTCATAAAAGAATTGTTGATTACCCTATAAAATATAATTTGCCTGATAATGTTGTTAATCCTTTGAATGAATTAAATTTTAGCAACAAATACATCGCTCTTTGCTGTACTACAAAACAAAAGGTTAAAGATATACCATTGGAGGTTGCAGCAGAGCTGATATCAAAGATTAATCGCGAAACGGATTGCAAGGTCGTTATTGTCGGGAATGGAGAAAAACCGAAAGAGCATGCCGAGAGGTTGAAAGATTTGGGATGCGATTTTGTCGATTTGGTCAATAAAACGACATTGCTGGAACTGGGCAAAGTGTTAAAAGATTCTGAGTGCTTAATAAGCGCTGACACAGGCACAATGCACTTTGGGTATTCACTCGGGGTAAAAACGTTATGCTTGTTTTTTGAACAAGGCACAAATCACTTGTGGGCTCCAAAGGAAGATGTTTACAAACATACTATTTTATTGAATGATGATTTAAGTATAAATAACATTTTTGAAAATCTTATAAAATTGCGAGGTCAGGATGAGTAATACAGAATACAACAGAATAAATATATGCTTGTCCTGTGATGAAAATTATGCAAAACATGCAGGAGTTGTAATTGCATCAATACTTGCACATTCGAGCGCTGACGAAGATATTCATATTTATATTTTGGATGGCAATATCTCCAAAAACTCTAAAGAAAAAATATTATCCTTAAAATCAATCAAGCGTTGTTCAATAGAATTTGTTGAGGTTAATGAAAGAGATTTTGAGGAATATAAAGGTATTAGCAATCATTCATATATTTCCATACCAACCTTTTATCGTTTAAAATTGGCGAGTTTATTACCAACTGTTGATAAGGTTATTTATTTGGATTGTGATGTTGCTGTATGTAGCAGCTTAAAAGAGCTATTTAACACGGATTTAAAAGAGAATGTTTTTGGTGGTGTATTAGATATAGATTTGCACTTAAGAAATAACCCTAATTACATCAATGCCAGTGTTCTGTTAATGGATTTGAATAAAGTCAGAGAGCTTAATATTGAAAACAAATTTTATAACTACGCAAAAGAAAATTTTGATAATATTCAATTGGCAGATCAAGGAATTATTAATGCCGTTTTGACCGATAAGATACTGATTATTGATTCAAAATTTAATGTGCAGAGTGAATGTTTCATCCGTCGTTCAAGTTTTACAAAAGATCCTGCGATAGTACATTTTATTGGTTCTCAAAAGCCGTGGCATTTTGGTTCTTGGTCAGTGCATAAAGATTTATACTTTAGATATTTGCAAATGACTCCGTGGAAACTCTCTGATAAAGAATTGAAAAAATGGGGTTTGCCAAATAAAATTTATTCTTTTTATATGTGGTTTTGTCACCGTCCGTTTTTCTATTTGCAAAAGAAATTTTGGAGTGCTGTCAAAAAGGATATGCAAACGAACGATTATCCTAAAGTATTTGTAGCGGTTTTGATGGCATGTTTCGGGGATATTATATTGTGTAATTCTCTTTTCCAAAATATAAAAAGATTGTATCCAAACTCAAAAATCGTTTTTGTTGTAGACAAGCCTTGGTACGAAGCTGCAAAGTATCAACCTTGTGTAGATGAAGTGCTAATTTATGACAAACGGGGTAAGAACAAATGGATAAGTGGTTTATGGGAATTTACAAGAAATTTTCCATATAAGAAAATCGATTATGTTTTTAAAATTTATAAAAATGAACGAACAGATTTAATTGCGTGTTTTTTGCACCCTAAAAAAATAATTGGCAAGCCTTATGATATGAAAGTCAAAGTGCAAGAAAGACATTGTAACCTTTTGAAAAAGATTACAGATGCAGAAGTAATAAATGTTCCGATAAAATATAATGCAGATGATAATATTCCGCAAAAGTTTGAAAACATAATTCACAAAAACGGAAATTATGTAGCACTATGCACTATTTCAAAGCAAATAGAAAAAGATATGCCATTAGATACGGCAGTCGGTCTTATAGAAAAACTTAATGCTGATGGTTATGAAGTGTTGTTTGTCGGAAGCGGTGAAAAGGCAAAACAGTATTCTGAGGATTTAGAGAAGAATAATTGTAAATTTATAAATTTGGTTAATCAAACTTCGATATATGAACTTGCGCAAGTTTTGAGAAATTGCAAAGGGCTTATAAGTGTAGATACTGGGACAATGCACTTTTCTTATGCCAATGGTGTGCCAACAGTATGTGTATTCTACAAAGCAGAAAACATAAAGCCTTGGGCACCAACAAAGGAATTTTATCCGAATACTAAAATATTAAACAATAGTAATGTGGATTCTATTTACCAAACATTATTAAATTATGAACGGACAAAAGAAAATGTATAAAAATTTAAAATTCAGCATAGTTACAACAAGTTATAATTATGCTGACTATATAAAAGAAACGATTGAAAGTGTAAAAATCAAACATATACAAATTGGGAAATGATTATCGTTGATGACGGTTCGAAAGACAATTCTGTTGAACTAATAAGTGAATATTGTAAGAATGATAGTCGAATAAAATTATACACCCACCCCAATAATGAGAATAAAGGATTGAGAGAAACAATTAAACTAGGAATAAAATTTTCAAACTGTGATTGGATAATATTTCTTGAATGTTTCTTCGAATGTAAAAAGACTGAAACCCGAGAGAGAGTAACACCTCTAAATGATTATAAGAATAAAAAATATGGACAGGAGCAATAAAAAACAGTTACGCAGAGGGAAATATTTCCGGAAAAGCTCAGGTTGGTGGACTTGTCGGGAAGGTTAATGCTGTAATCGAAAATTGCTACGCCGCGGGAAGTGTTACCGCTTCCAGCAATTATACGGGTGGACTTGCAGGTATTGCAAGCCAGTCTATAACAAGCTGCTATTCAATGAGTGATGTTAAATCCGCAGGAAATTATATCGGAGGAATTGCAGGTAGTGTTAACGGTATCATTTCAAAGAGCTATGCAACAGGTAATGTATCCGGTGAAAGCTGGGTTGGCGGAGTTGCTGGGCAAATGATTTTTACGACAGGAACAGCCGAAATTGATAAAATAGCATCCGTAGGTGAAGTTAACGGCAAAAAGAAAAATGGCAGTCTTTTCGGTGGGATTGCAGATACAACAGATGGTTCTTCTTTTAGTAGCATAAATATTACAAATGCGACTGCTCTAAGCCAAAATATTAAAATGATAGATTTTGAAGGTAATGCCAATGGTAATTCATATTCAAGCGGACAGATGGATGGATGGCTTGAAAACATTGCAGCAGAACCACTTCCGTTAAAAACTTCATTACAAGTCAGCATACATGGAGATGATTATTCTAATATAGTATTTGATACAAAGGCAAAATACGATTTGTTTATTATAAAAACTAACGGTGCGCAATATCGAAGATCTTTTAGCATTATTGATGATTTTCTAAATAATTTAAGCGAAAAGTGTACAGAGCTCGGTTCTGTATCCAACAGACTGGAAAGTTCTTTGGATAGCAACTACACGGACATAAATAATCTGACAAGTTCTTTGTCTACATTTAGAGACGCAGATATCGCAACAGAATCAAGCAATTATATTAAAATGCAAATATTACAGCAAGCTTCAGCAACACTTCTTTCCACAGCAAATCAAATGCCAAGTATTGCATTACAACTTTTATAAAAAACTTAAATAAATCCGAGCTTATAATTAAGCCAGTTCGCTCAACATCATATCGACAAATTTGACTTCTTTTTCTCTGCCTTCCATGTCAAATGTTTTTCTTGCTTTATTTAGCAAAGCAGCTGCCCTGTTAGGATTCGATTTTAACAAGACTTTTGCTATATCAACGCGAGTTTTCGCGAGCTGCATCTCGTATTTTCTAAGCGGGCTGTTCTTACGACCATACGTTTTATAATTTTCTTTTGCCCCTCTAAAGTTATTACAAATTTTTATTAACTCTTTTTCTTCTTCAAACAGAGTTTGAACATATTTATGATTATGTTTTGATTGTTTATAAATTATTTTTAAGTCTACAATTCTTGCAAGAGCGTGAATATTGTCTCCTTGTTGATGCGCATAATCAAGAGCTTCTCTGGCATAAAATTCTTTAACTTCCGCTTTCAAAAACGGCATTTTCATAAGAGCACTATAAATTATTCCGGGGAAGTCATTAACTCCGCGTTTTCTGAGTACAGAGGCAAAAGAAAATAATTGTTGTGCATAATTTTCGGGTTGACGCGCTTGTCTGAAACGCTTTTCGTATCTGGATAAATTCATAACAAAATTTTGCGGGTTATGAGTTTTTGCATTCAAAATATCGCTTTGAAACGTCCTAAATTCTTTATTTAAATTCGCAACAGCTGATTTGTCGACATGTATCATACTGTTTTTTAAAACGTATAAAAAAAATATTTGCTATATATCCTGAGGTGAAGTCAAAAATCCTTGCTTAAATGGCACATCCTTGTCCACAAAACCTGTTCTCACTATATTTCTACCAAATTTCTGTTCCAGAATATCTAAACTTTTTCCCAGCTTTTCATTTTTCTCTCGATTGGGAATACTTTCAAACAAGCTCAATTGTTCCTCCGAGTTTTGGGTAAAATTTTCAAAAACTATGCCAATACTTCTATATAGTATAGAAGTATCAAACATCTTCTCCAAAAGCTCAAATGCAATTTTTGAAATATCAAATTCAAAATTTAGAGGACAATCAAGATTTACCTTTTCATAATATGTCCTAAAATCTTTTGTTTTAAGGATTACGCCAATAGTTGATGTTTTACAGTCTATTTTTCTTAGCCGCTTACAGCAACTGTGTATGTGAATAGAAAGCTCATTTTTTAAGAAATTCAAATCAGACGAAAACTCAAGAAAAGACTTTGTATCGCTGATTGATTTTGGGAGTTCAATTTCATTTGTAATAGGGGACACCATAATTCCCAAAAGTTCAGCCTTTGTAGTAAGTCCATTCTTGCCAAATCGTTTTTGAATCCAAGCATCATCCCTTTGAATAAAATCGTATGCAGTTTTTATACCGTACCCTCTAAGCTTTACTCCGAGCCTTCGCCCTATTCCCCAGACTTCGTCTATTTCTGTTCTTTTTAAGAGCTCTAATCGCGTAAGTTTGCCGGCAAGAGCTATTCTTGATTTTGTATTTTTCGCTTTGTCGGAAGCCAGCTTTGCTAATGTTTTACTTGTACTAACCCCTATTGTTACAGGAATATCAACTTCTTTAGCAATTTTTTCTTGAATTTCCAGAGCAAGCTTAAATAAGTTCTTTTTGTATAATCTTGTAAGCCCCGTAAAATCGACAAAAGCCTCGTCTATTGAATATACTTGAACATTCGGACTGTATTCTTTGAGAATATTCATTACCATCTTTGAAATTATAGTATAAGCATAATGATTGGCTGGGATATAGATACATTCGGGGTACTTTTCTACAGCTTGAAACAGCGGAATTCCCATCGGCACACCGAGGGCTTTTGCTTCCCGTGAACGGGCAATAACACATCCCCTTTCACCCGAAACAACACTGACGGGAAGTCCTTTGAGTTCAGGGTTAAGCTTGCGCTCACAAGAGACAAAAAAGCTGTCGCAGTCTACTAATGCTATATATTTTTTCCCCCCTGCTGTTTGTTTGGTTGTTGTATTAGAACACCTGCTGCTATTTAGCCCCTCGCCCCTTGTGGGAGAGGGGTTGGGGTGAGGGGTTGCAAAATTGGAAGGATATACTGCTTTTCTATCGTCAAAACTCATAATTCACCTTTTTTTCCCGCCAATCGTAGATTTTCTTTTTAGGAAGTATTTCCATATAAAGCCCGCGTTTATAGCGCTTTACATACCACCTGTGAAATCTTAAAGCACGCGAAATGTCTGTGGTAGAAAATTTATCAACTCTTTTCCCGCCCGTGATTTCCACCATTTTATAAAGCGCTTCTATTTGTTCTCCTGTTCTAACATCAAGCATAATAACAGTTTAGCACATTTTTATCTGCTTGGAATATAATAAATATATGGTTAATTCTTTTTTTAAATTTTTATTCGGAACTTTTATAATGCTTGTGTTTTATTATGTGAGTCTTTTTGTTTTGAGAGCTTTGCATATAATGTTTCCGCCTGCAATACTCGGACTTTTGCTCTTTGCGCTTGCTTTGATTTTTGGTGTTATAAAAGAAGACTGGATTAAAACAGCTTCCGAATGGTATATAAAAAATTTGGCACTCTTTCTCGTTCCTTTTTGGGGCGGGCTTTTGGCTTATCAGGAATTGCTTAAGAAAAATTGGATTTCTATTTTGCTTGTTATATTTATAACAACAACTGTGACAATTGTTTGCACAGGGCTTTTTGTCGAATGGGGAATGAAGTTTTTAAGATTACACAACATAAGGGGGAAACATGATTAACCCACTTGGTTTTATTCTTACTGTTGGTTTGTATGAAAGCGCAAAATGGTGCAAAAAAGTCCCCTTGCTTGGCAAACTTCCGCCTATAGTTATCGCGGGAACATTAATTATTTTTATACTTAAATTCTTTAACATAAGCTTTGAAACCTACAACGAGAGCGCCTCTTATATTACCCTTATGCTCATACCCGCAACTGTTGCTCTTGGATATCCGATATATAAGCATTATAAACTACTTTTGCACAATAAAAGAATTATATATTCCGGTTTTTTTGTAGCCTCATTTGTTGCAATTTCTACAACGTATATTACGGCAAAACTTTGCCACACTGATTTAGGAGTAATCATATCGATGCTTCCAAAGTCTGTAACCGCCCCAATCGCAGTAGAAATTTCAAAAAACATGGGTGGAGTTCCTGAGCTTACTGCTTGTATTGTTGTCTTAACCGGAGTTTTTGGAGCCATACTCGGACACAAAATTTTATCGCTTATTCACGTAAAAAGTGATGTAGCAATAGGTCTGTCGATAGGTGCCACAAGCCACGTTATAGGGACTTCCCGTTGCGCCGAAAAAGGCAGAGAATATCAGGTTGTTATGGCGTCTGTAGCTCTTGTAATCGTGGGAATTGTTACAGCTATTGCTGCTCCGATTTTTGTAAATTTAGTTAATTAACATCATTTAAAAACATTCTGTGTTACAAAAACAACATGTTGCTTTTGCAACACATTTGTGATTTAATTTTTGCTATAAAGGATTATCATGGAAAACACTCTAGAGCAAGAATGGAAGTTTAAAATAAACCCTTGGATAACAATGGTTCCGGTTATGTTATCCATCTTTATGTTTGCGCTTGATGAAACAATATCAAACGTTGCACTTCCTTATATGGCAGGTTCGTTTTCCATTAGCCATAATGAATCTACATGGATTATTACAAGCTACCTTGTTGCAAGTGGTGTAATAATTCCGACAGTTGATTTTTTTAGCAGACTTATCGGAAGAAAGCAATATTATATATTAAGTATTATTATTTTTACGCTAGCTTCTATAATGTGCGGACTTGCAAATTCTATGGCAATGATGCTTATCGCACGTATTATACAAGGTATTGGCGGCGGCGGGATTATGCCTATTGCTCAAGCTATAATCTTTGAAATATTTCCTAAAGAAAAACTTCCGCAAGCTATGGCAGTTTTTGGACTTGGTGTAATTATGGCTCCGATTTTAGGACCGTCTGTCGGAGGCTGGATTACAGAGAATTGGTCTTGGCCGTTTATATATTTTATCAACATCCCGTTTGGCATTTTGTGTCTGTATTTAACTCAACAATATATTGAAGAACCTCCATACTCAAGAAAACAAAAGAACGTTAAAATGGACTTTTCAGGATTCTTTTTCCTTGCGGTTTGGCTTTTGACATTACAGGTTGTGCTGGACAAAGGCAATGATGCCGACTGGTTTGGGGCACCTTGGATTTGCAAATTGTTTACCGTTTCCATGCTTTCATTCTTCGCTTTTGTATATATACAGAAGAAAAAGTCTAAAACCGGTGACGGACTTATCAATTTGTCTATTTTAAAGAATAAGAATTTTCTTATTGGTACAGGCGGACAGATTGTTTTGATGGCGGTTTTAATGTCTTCTGCGGCAATACTTCCATCTATGTTACAACGTCTTCTCGGATATACTTCATTTTTAAGCGGTTTATCTATGATTCCGCGCGGTGCCGGATGTTTTGTTGCATCAATCTTAAGCGGTATTCTTGTTGT
>CACZPB010000157.1 GCA_902782905.1 uncultured bacterium | reverse complement strand
GAAAGCTGTTTTCAATCGAATGAATTCTCTGTAAAGTTATGTCCAAACTCGTAAGATTCATCTTACGCTACCTCTCTCACCATTTCTTATTTCTACAATTTATACTTGTAGTTCCACTACTACTCTGGGGGGCATTTACCCCTTACTTACCACACGGAGGGAGATATATTACCCTCCACATATACTATAATCTGTATTTTATCAACAGACATCAATCAAAGGATTAAAATTTTTTGGATAAATTCGTAAAAAATAGACCATGTGGTCTATAAAAATTTTATGCTATAATTTATCAAAAGGTGATAAAAGGATGACAACAGCCATATATGCAGGGAGTTTCGATCCCTTTACGAACGGACATTTAGATATATTAAAAAGCGGTGCCGAAATTTTCGACAAAGTTATTGTTGCAGTTTCTTATAATATTCAAAAACAAGGCTTTTTACCGTTAGATGTTAGAAAAAATTTGATACAAGAATGTGTCAAAGATTTTTCTAATGTTGAAGTTGACTCGTACGAAGGCTTAACGGTTGAGTACGCAAAAAAACGCGGGGCTTCTGTCCTTTTGCGCGGAATGCGCAATTCTCTGGATTTTGAATACGAGTTGCAATTGGCACAAACAAATAGTGCACTTGATAACAGCATTAAGACAATTTCTTTAATAACAAAACCGGAATTTAGTTTTATTTCTTCTTCCGCTGTTAGGGAAATACTGAAATATAGCGGTGATATTACAAAGTTTGTTCCAAGAGAGGTTGCAAAATATCTTATTAATAATCGTGATATTTTGTTAAAATAGTTTCAATTTGATTGGAGAATTCTTCCTGATTAAAGTTTTCTTTGCAAATATAATAATCAATATTGTATTGTGCAAGTGTTTTTGCTGCTTCTTTTTCAGGAAGTGAACTCATTACGATAACAGGAATGTCTGAGTACATCTCGTCTCCTTTAAGCATTGAAACAAACTCAAAACCGTCAATTTTTGGCATATGCAAGTCCGTAATAATTAAATCATAATGTCCGGCTTTCAGCATTGAAAAAGCTTCTTCAACGCTTGAAACTATATCTGCTGTATAACTTGCATTGAGTAGTATATTTTTTATCATAGTTCTTGTTGTTATTGAATCATCTACAACCAAAATTCTCTTGTATGCAAGTATATCTTTTGTCAGAAGATTTTGTCCCGCATTCATAGCCATAGCTTTGTTAAAATCATAGTGCATAATATCTTGCATATTTAAAATTAAACAAAGTTCGCCGGAGGACATATTTGTTACACCGGAAATGTTTTTTACCTTGTATAAAGGCGGCGGTAGTTTTTTCTGTAAAATATCTTGGTCGCCAATAAGCTTGTCCACAACAAGTCCTATTGTTTTTTCATCGGCTTCTACTATAAGTATAGTTTCTTTTTCATGTCTTTTAGTCTCTGAAGAAATTTCAAGAATATCTGATAAATAATAGAGTGGAATAATATTGTCGTTATATACAATTGAACGAACTCCGTTGTTTGTTTTTATTTCACTTTGCTTCTTTACTATAAATGTGTTAATAAGTTGAATTGGTATTGCAAAAGTTTGTCCGCAAATATCAACTAAAAATACTCTCAAAGTTGTAAGTGTAACAGGGATTTCTATCCTGACAATACTACCTTTTCCAAACTCGGAAATTACCTTTACTTTGCCGTTGAGTTGAGATATTTTTGTTTTTACAACATCAAGCCCGATGCCCCTGCCGGATATGCTTGTAATAGAGTCTCCCGTAGTGAATCCTGGCCAAAAAATAATATTCATTATTGCTTCATCGGTCATAGAATCAATATCTTCTTGAGTAAGAAAGCCTCTGGAAACAGCTCTGTCTTTTATTTTTTCTAAATTAAAACCGCGTCCGTCGTCAGCAACTTCTATAATAATCATGTTGTCAATTTGTCTTGCGGAAAGTACGATTTGTCCGACAGGCTTCTTGCCGTTTGCAATTCTTTCATCTTGAGTCTCGATACCATGATCAATTGCATTTCTGAGGATATGGATAAGCGGTGTTTTTATTTCTTCAATGATTTTTTTGTCTGCGCAAGTTTCATTGCCTTCTATTATAAAGTCAATTTCTTTACCTTTTTCGCTTGCAATATCTCTGACCATTCTTGAAAAAGAATTGAAAACTGTGGATACAGGTAAAACGCGAATATTTTTCACCATTGATTCCATTTCATCAATAATTATACGCATTTTCATATCATCTTCTTTGTATGCTCTAAATAAAGAATTAAGGTCGTATATTGTTTTAGATACATTTTGAGAAACTTCAGACAGAAGTGAAAAAACTTGTTTTGCAAAAGCTGATATATATTGTTCAGAACCATTATTTTGCAAGTATTTTCTGTTGTAATATCTCAGGTAATTAGAAGTTTTTAATAAGTCTTTTTGTGCAATTTCATTCGCAACTTTTATATTATCAATTTTTTCAAGACTTTTTTCTGTTCTTATTTTTGTGAGAATAAGTTCTCCAAGCTGATTTACCAATAAATCCAATTTCTGTGCATTAACATGTAATGTCTTTATTTCAGAAGAAGTCGCTTTTGCACTTGGAACATTTTGTGTTAAAAAGCTCTTTGTTTCACTCAGACCGGAATCTTTTTTATAGTTGAGCTCAAGTAGCTGCTTCATTATTTCCAGTTGTTGAACGATAAGTTCGCTGTCTATATTTTCATTGGGAACCGCACAATATTCCAAACCGCTTTTTAATGTTAAAACCATTTGTTCTTCAAGTTGCACAGAGTTTTCTGTGATGAAGTCAAGAATATCCACAATTGTATTTATCACTTCCAAAACATTTGAGTCATCTATATTTTCTTTCAAGCTCAAAATGTCGGCTTTGATTTCGCCGGTGTAAACGCTGCTCCCTTGAAGCATAGAAATTTTTTCTGCGACATCGAAAAATGTTAGACCTGTATCCTGTGTTTCTACACATATTGTAGTAAATTTCGCCGCAGCAGAACTAAGCTCATTTCTGAGTTCTAAAATTTCGCTAATTGTAAGCGTGTTTGAGGCATTCATTACAAAATCAATTTTTGTAATGACATTTTCCAGCGATGATTTGATTTCATAAATATCTGTGTCTTTGAAAAAATCGTAAATTTTTTGTACTTCTTCTTTTAAGAGCACAATGTCCGTTGCTTCTTCTTCAGGTACAATAGCATCTATAATTCCAAAGCTGTTATTGAAGGCTTGATTAATTTCCTCCTGATGTTCGGTGAATTTATCTTTTGACACATCATTGACAATAGAATCTACATCTTGAGAGACACCATTTTGTTGTTGTTCAGGTATTTCTACGTCTACAATGTATTCTATATTTGATATTAGTGTCTGAAAATTTTCGTCGATAATCTCTCTTTCGTTTTGGACAGATTCCTGAATATAGCCTGAAACAGCCTCTATAGTTTTATATATAATATTTACTGCATCACTGTCAGGAACATATTTTTTGTCGTTTATTGCATCAAAAATGTCTTCAACTCTGTGTATAATTGTTTGAATATTGTTAAATCCGACCATACGCACAGCACCTTTGAGACTGTGCAGTTCGCGGTAAAGATTGGCAGAGACTTCCCTGTCGTGCATGTTTTTAGATAACAAATCAAGATCATTGAATATTTTTTCAATAATCTCTTCGCTTTCTACTTGAAAAAGCGCCATCATTTCCTTCATATTTTCGTTATCTAAAAAATCCATAGAATTTTATTAGTCTTCTGCTACTGCATTTTTAATTTCGTTGGATAAATCACTCAGTGTGTTTATTTTTACGGAATTTGCTTCTAACGTCTCAACAATTTTTATTGATGCATTTGTCAATTCTTCATTGATAATAGCAAGCTTATCTATAACATCATTTTGTTTACCAGTAAATTTGTTGATTATATCCAAAGACTCAAAAGTTTCCTTTACGGTTCTTAGAAGTAATTCGGATTCTGCAGAAAGAGCATTGATGTTTTTTACTGCTGTTTCAATTTCTTTAGAGCCTTCTTCTGTTGCCATAACCGTTGAGTTTGTTGTGTATTGAATGTTGCTTGTAAGTGATGTAATTTTTGTAATTGCTTGCTTTGACTCATCTGCAAGTTTTCTGATTTCGCCTGCGACAACAGCAAATCCTTTACCTTGTTCACCGGCTCTTGCAGCTTCTACTGCTGCGTTTAGGGCAAGCATGTTTGTTTGTTCTGCAATATCGTCAACAACATTGATAGCACTTCCGATTTGTTGTGAATGTTCAGAAAGCTCAAGTATTAATTCTGCAATCATTTGTATTTTTTGTCTTAAAACAAGCATTTTTTCAGCATTGCTTGTTATTGCATCATATTCTTTTTGAGAAAAACTAATTGATTGATTAATTTGTTTTTCTGTATTCAAAGATGTTTCTTTGAGAGCTTCAGAAATAGATTTTAATTTTTCTACAATTGCTGAAATATTTTTTATATTGGATACAAGGTTTTTGATTTCGTCTGACTGTTCATTTGCTGAAGTTTTTGCCTTGTCTGCGGCATCGGTGATTGAGTTGTATTGGTTGGTTAAGGTAGATTTAACACTTTTTGCTATCCAGTGCTTAGTGATAAAGTAAGTAATGAAATTAATAATCGCTGCAACGGATATAAAAACCAAGGTATCATATGGCGGGATATGCTTTATTCTGGCAAAAACCAAAAATATTAAAGCAGTTGCAACCAAAGCAAACATATCTATTACAAATTTAATATTAAGTTTTTGTCTCAAACCCAAATTCCATTCAGTAAGCACTTTTTCTCTCCTATAGTTTTTTTTAGACATTTATTATATAATCATTTTATACTAAAACTCGGAAAATTGGAATATACAAAAAACAATGACTGCAAAAATTTTGTTGATAGAAGACACAGCGACGCAGCTCAAATTTTTGAAAGACGGGCTTGTAAATAACGGTTTTGAAGTGGAAACTGCATCTAATGGCGCAGAAGGTTATAAGAAACTTTTCGAATGTGCGCCGGATATTGTTATCTCGGATATTATGATGCCTGCAATTGACGGATATCAACTATGTCGACTTATAAAAAATGACGACGAAACAAAAAAGGTTCCTGTGATATTGCTAACAATGCTGGAGAAAAAAATTGACAGCTTTTGGGGCAAAAAGGCCGGTGCTCAGCTTTTTTTATCTAAATCGATTGATATTTCCGAGCTTGTGAGAAATATTAATGCAACAATTCGGAGATATCCGCTTACGGATGAATATAAGGAAAACATCATAAAAAGAGCCGAAAAAGAAAATTCTGCTCAGTCCCAGTTGAATATAATTTTGAATAATTTACTGTTAAAATCAACATTTGCAAATGAATTCAGGACATTAAGCGATTTTATGAATTATGAAAGAATTCTTGTGGAGAAATTATTTTCCCTCCTTAGTTCTTTCGTAGAATATACAATTGCCGGTATTTTTTTCGCATCTCCTGATGATTTTGCGGAAAATATTTTATATATGGATACGTTGGGTAAAAATATCTCAAAAAGCGTTCTTTCTGACATTCAGTATGACTTCTTTAAAAAAATGGATGAATTTAAGGTTTGTAAGGATTCAAAATTTGAAGTCGTCAGAATGTTGATGGGAAAAGAAATTGATTACTCTTTTAATGATTTTAAATCAAAAATAATTATACCGTTGGTT
>CACZPB010000156.1 GCA_902782905.1 uncultured bacterium | reverse complement strand
TCATTTTTACTCCTTAGTGAAAACATCTTATAATACTGTTTTTATAAAGTCAATAGCTTCTTCTTTCGTATTTATATCACCGTTTAATTGAGCTTCTTTTAATTCTCTAATAACTATACCCAATTTGGGAGATTGCTCTATTTTTAAAATTTTCATTATTTCATTACCATCTAAAAGTTTTGGAAGGGGTTTTAAAGTAGATTTTACTTCTATATAGAATTCCAGCAATCTCTTAAGCCCGTTAATATTATTTTCTGTCATTTCTTGCGTAACAGCTTCTCCTTGTGCTGAGAGTCTGTCTGCAATAGCCAGAATAATGTTATCTATAACATTATTTCCCATCTTTCTGACATATCGCATCATAACTTTTTTATCCAAGTTTGGAGATGCTATCACGCTTGAGGGGTAAATGTGATTACGAATTAAATCTGATATGTAATCAATTTGTTTGTTAGAAAATTTTAAAGACTTGAGAAGCGGTGCAACCATCTTCGCACCTTCCAAATCATGTTTTATAAATCTATGGCGATATAGTTTGTCTTTTGGGTATTCTTTTTTATCTGAAACTTTCCATATACATTTACCGTCTGTTCCTTCTATTGTCCAAGTTGACGGTTTTCCAATATCATGTAAAAAACCGGCAAGTTTCAAATGATTTATACGCGGAAAACCGCCAAAATCAACACTGTTTAAATGTTCTTTTTCTTCACCTTTTGCATTTTCATACAGCACTTCTATTTGCCTTACAGTTTCTATAACATGGTGAATCAAATCTAAGTGATGATGCGTGTTTGAAGGTATTTTTTTTATTTCTCTTACACAGGGAAATATAATTTCTAAAATTCCATCATCATACATTTTTAATAATGTTTTCGAAGTATATTTTCCCCCAAAAAGTTTCATAATTTCGTAATTTACACGTTCACTGGCAGGCTCTTTAATTAAATTTTGGTATTTGTGCAAAATTCCCGACAGATTTGAGTTAGGCTCAAATCCTGTTGTTGCCATAAATCTGTACGCACGAAGTATTCTTAGCGGATCTTCAATAAAATTTTCTTCTTTTATTGCGCACAGAATTCCTTTTTTTATATCCTCAATTCCGCCTGTTACATCAATGAATTTATCTTCTGCCAAATCATAAGCAATTGCATTTATCGTAAAATCACGTTTCAGGAGATCATCTTCAATTGTTTCACCTCGAAGCTCAGATATATCAAGATAGTTTTCCTTATCTTTTAAAACTACTCTGTAAATTTTATTTTCAGCATCGAGAACTA
The DNA here is from genome assembly GCA_902782905.1 of uncultured bacterium. Classification (GTDB taxonomy): domain Bacteria; phylum Cyanobacteriota; class Vampirovibrionia; order Gastranaerophilales; family Gastranaerophilaceae; genus CAG-196. Next base: position 13,229 of record CACZPB010000156.1, on the reverse strand, counting down.
TAAATGTTGCGTTTAAAATTTTTGCAATTTTTTGAGCAAAACTTTCAGCATATTTTATTGCGATATCTCTGTCTGATGATTTTTTGCCTAGCAAAAAATCTCTTGTCATACCGCCAACAAGATAGCCCTCATGAATATCTTTTAGTATAAAATCATCCCTGATATTCATAAACGATATCTCCAAGTGCAACAATAACTGCCGTTTCTGCTTTCAAAATCAAATTTCCAAGTGATACTACAGGCAGTTTCTTTTCTTTAAAATAATTAAATTCTCTTTCTGAAAATCCACCCTCCGGACCTATAATAACCAAAACTTTTTCGCCTTTTTGGACAAGATTTTCTCTTAAATATTCTTTCAAGCTTTTTTCTGTTGAACGCTCACCAAAGACTATAATTTTGTCGAATTTGTTTTTTAGTAAACTGTCAAAATCTGTAATTTCTTCGCAGTGTGGAATTTTTGCTCTTTCGCACTGTTTAGAAGCTTCGAACATAACCTTTTGCCACTTTTCAATTTTTTTTGAAACAACATCTCTTTTTAGCGCACAATTATCTGTTATAACGGGATAAACAGCTCTTACTCCAAGCTCTGTTGCTTTTTCCATAATTGTAAGCTGCGCATCACTTCTTAATGGAGACTGAGCCAAATAGAGGTCAAGATCCAAATCTCGTTTTGAAGGATAAGTTTTTTTTACTTCACATAGAATTTCATTACTTGTGATTTGTGAAATAATTGTTTCATATTGAATTTGTTTTTCATCAATTAACAAAAGAGCTTCGCCTGTTTTTGCTCTAAGCGCTCTTGCGATGTGGCGATAATTTTCTTTATCTGATATTATTATAGTTTTCTTATCAATAATTTCATCAGCTTTAATAAAAAAATGCGGCATTATATCTCCATCTTTTTGAAATATCTAAGCAAGATTATATACATTATTGTACATAAAACTATAGCAGAAAATCCTATACTTATCCAGAATCCCATTAAATTTAAACCGACTTTTAAAGCTAAAAAGCATCCGAGAGGGAAAGCTATAAGCCAATATGTAATGAAGTTTGAAACCATAACAATTTTTGTCTTTTTTATTCCTCTATAAATCCCTGACAAAGAGACTTGCCATCCGTCAAACATTTGGAATGCACAAAGCACATAAACAATCGGCACACATACTTTTATAAGTTCAGCATCTAAAGTAAAAAGCTTTATTAAAAGTTCGGGAAAACATCCTATAAAGACTGCAGAACAAGCCATAAAACCAGCGCAAACTTTCATGCCTGTAAACGCATATTTTTTAAGTTCTTCATACTGTTTTGCACCGTTTGCGAAGCCGACTTTAACAGCCAAAGCATTTGAAACTGCTAGCGGTATCATAAATGATACGCTTGTTAGTGTGCACAAAATGTTATGCGCAGCCGCATAAATACCTGATATTCTTCCCATAATAACCGCAACAATATTAAACGCTGCGAACTCTACTATTATTGCAAGAGATGCCGGCAAACCAACCCTCAAAATGTCTTTGTAGTATAATTTATTATTTCCTGATGATTTTTCTATTTTTATACGCTTAAAGCAATATGCAAAAAGAACAATTCCCATAAAATATCTTGTAAGCAAACTTGCTATCGCAAGACCTACGGCACCCATTGAAGGTATAAATTTCCATCCGAATACAAACAAAATATTAAGTCCTAGATTTAAGAAGATACAAAATATATTTAATATATTGGGAAATAACACTATTTCAAAAGATTGTAAATATTCTTTTGCCATACAGTGCAAATATGCTCCAAAGGTTGCAAATCCGGTTACAAAAAAGTAATCTTTTATAATTGGGGTCAAAACTTCTCCAAATCTTAATTTATCAATCAATGGCATTATACCGAATATTAAGACAGAAGTAATGCAAGCAAGCAGCATTGCAAATTTTAGCGAAGGATAAAAATATTTTTCCACACTTTTACCTTCACCTCTGTAGTTGGAAAGAATTGCAGAAACGCTCGCCAAAATTCCTATACCGAGCATCATTAAACAATTAGTAATCGCGGTTGCTAAACTTACTGCCGCAAGTGTTTGCGTAGAGTGTCTTCCTGCAACAATAACGTCTCCTACGCCTATCATAATAAAGCCGAGATTTCCCAAAATAATCGGCAGAGCCATTTGAAATATTTCGGTCAAATATTTGTTTTTTATCCCCATAAACAAATTATAGTACAAACAAAATAGACTAAGCATTGACATTATAATGACTTATCTTTCAAATTTAAATGATATGCATTTTAAACTGCAACATTTTTCATTATTTTTCTATAATTCATCATATTAGTTAATTTTATATATTTACCCGACAGTTTTCTACTTTATTACAAACTATATTTGTGTTATCATTTTGTTAATTGGAGAGGATTAGGATATGATTAGTTTTTTACTTAAATTACTGGGTGACCCCAATGAGAAAAAAGTCAAAAAAATCATGGGTATCATTGAACATATAAATAAATTAGAGCCTGAATTCGAGAAGCTTTCAGACGAAGAACTTCGCGCAAAAACTGACGAATTCAAGGAGATTTTGGCAAAACGTCCAAAATCCGACAACGAAAAAGCAGACAGAATTCTTGAAAAAGAAGCTTTGGATAAAATATTACCTGAAGCATTCGCAACTGTTAGAGAAGCCGGCAAAAGAGTTCTTAACATGCGTCACTTTGACGTACAGTTAATCGGCGGTTATTTCCTTCACAACGGTCACATAGCCGAGATGAGAACCGGCGAAGGTAAAACGCTTGTTGCAACACTTGCCGCATACTTAAATGCCTTAACTGGTAAAGGTGTACACGTCGTAACAGTAAACGACTACCTCGCAAAACGTGACAGCGAATGGATGGGAAAAATCTATAAATTTTTGGGGCTGACTGTCGGAGTAATCCTTTCTAATCAGCACGATGCTGAAGAATTCAACAGAAAAAGAGCCGCTTATGCGTGTGACATAACATACGGCACAAATAACGAATTTGGTTTTGATTACCTGAGAGATAATATGGCATCTTCTAAAGAAATGCTTGTGCAAAGACCTTATAATTATGCGATTATAGACGAAGTCGACAGTATCCTGATTGATGAAGCCAGAACGCCTTTAATCATAAGCGGAAGGGTCGAAAAATCAGCTGACACTTATACTTTGATGGCAAAAGTTGCACCACAGCTTGAAAAACTTAAAGATTATGAAGTCGATGAAAAAAATAAAAACGTCATTCTGACAGAAGACGGTATTGACAGAGCACAGGAAATTATCGGCTGCAAAGATTTATTTGATATCAACAATCAATACGCTCATGACCTTCTAAATGCCCTAAAAGCAAAAGAACTCTTTATAAAAGATACTGACTACGTTATTAAAGACGGTGAAGTAATGATTGTAGATGAATTTACAGGTCGTCTCATGCCGGGACGCCGTTGGTCTGACGGACTTCACCAAGCTATTGAAGCAAAAGAAGGGGTAGAAATTCAAGACGAGACACAAACTCTTGCTAGCATAACCTTCCAAAACCTCTTCAGGCTATACCCGAAACTTTCAGGTATGACGGGTACTGCTATGACAGAGGAAGCGGAATTCGGCAAAATATATAACCTTGAAGTTACAGCTATTCCTACAAATATGCCGGATATTAGAATTAACTATCCTGACGTTATTTACAAAACCGAGAAAGCAAAATATAACGCTGTAGTAAACGATATTATTGAACAAAATAAACTTGGAAGACCTGTGCTAGTCGGTACAATTAGTATCGAAAAATCAGAATACATATCTTCTCTTTTAAAGAAAAAAGGAATTAAGCATAATGTTCTAAATGCAAAACAACATGAAAGAGAAGCTTATATAATTGCACAGGCCGGTCGTATCGGAGCCGTTACTATTGCGACAAATATGGCAGGAAGAGGTACCGATATTCTATTGGGTGGTAACGCAGAGTTTCTTGCGAAAGAAGAACTTGATAAGAAGGGTATTACAGAAGATAACCAGAACTACGAAGAATTAAAAAATAAAGCACTTGAAAAAGCTCGTAAGATTACTGAGGAAGAACACGCAAAAGTTGTTGAGCTTGGAGGACTTCACGTAATAGGAACAGAGCGGCATGAATCCAGAAGAATTGACAACCAGCTCAGAGGTCGTGCAGCTCGTCAGGGAGACCCCGGTTCTACAAGATTTTTCTTGTCACTTGAAGATAACTTGATGAGAATATTTGGCGGAGACAAAATTACCGGACTTATGAATATGCTCAATGTTGACGAAGATATGGCGATTGAATCGTCTCTTATAACTCGCCAAATTCAATCAGCACAAAAGAAGGTTGAAACTTATCACTTTGATATTCGTAAAAACGTGCTTCAATATGACGATGTTATGAATATACAAAGAGAAAAATTCTACGCACAAAGACGAAAAGTTCTAAGCGGCAAAGACTTGAGAGAAGATATTGCTTATATGATTGATAAAGAAATCGATAGACTTCTAAAAAGTTATATAACGCCGGAAATGAATCCTGAAGAGTATATTCAAGAGGATTTGGAAACTCTTATAAAAGAGTTGCATTCAATAATTCCTCAACTTTCATATATTTCAATAGACGATATAAAAGGAAAACGCTTCTATAAAATATATGACTCAATAAAAGATGCTGCACAAAAAGCATACCGAGACCACGAAGATGAAATCGTAGGATTTTATAACGCTATATCAGCTCAATATGATTCAAACTTTGTTCCGCAAGAGCTATACAGCGAAGATAATATGATGCGCTCTCTTGAAAGAGATATCCTTCTTAGAGTTGTGGATAATCAGTGGATAGACCATCTGCACAATATTGACATGCTAAAAGACGGAATCGGGCTTCGTGCTTATGGTCAAAAAGACCCGCTTATTGAATATAAAAAAGAAGCTTACGATCTATTCAACAAAATGATGTTTGAAATTCAAAGTAACACTGTCAGATATTTATTCAGAGCAAAATTCGGAATACAGTTTGTTTCAGATAACGGCGATGTTGAAATAATAGAAAGTTAATTTTTCAATGATAAAAAAAGAGACTTAAATAAGTCTCTTTTTTTATTATTGGTTATCATTATTTATTAGTATTTATAAATAACTTTCCAACCATTATCCGCTACAGAGCCTGCACAATTATGACCGTCACCTGTAATTTGCGCAGCTGAGCAAGAATCAGACCACTTATTTTCTTCGTGATCAGGATAAACACTTCTATCCATTTTGCTCGCTCTTGGAATGATTGTTCCGCCGTTATCAATATAAAATTCAAATATATCTTTTCCTAAACTGTTTGGAGCTGTATCAAATCCGTTCAAATCATAATAGATGACACCACAATGACCTTTATATGAGCCATTAGGTTGATTTGCCTCTTCTGCTGACGGTTCATAAAGTGCTACATACATGCTGTCACCTCTAGCAAAATTGAACACTTTTCCATCTTCCGGCAAAGTTATAGCACTTTTTGTATAACCCAAAACTGATGGTGCTGTTCCTGATGTGTTACCTTTGATATACCTTTTTAATCTGTCACAATAAACATCTGAACTATTATTTGTTATCGGGCTCAGCGTATTTTCTTCTGCATCACCCAACAAATGTTCATTAGCATTTTCCATTGTGGAAATAAATTTCCTTAATGAAGGACCTACTTTTGATTTTTGTATTGCCGTATTAAGAGCCGGTGATGCTAACGCTGCAACTATACCAATTACAGTAAGTGTTATTAATACTTCAACTAAAGTAAACGCACATTTCTTTTTCATAAATAAAACCTCTCATTTCAAACTGTATAAGTTAATTTTAACATTTTTATCAGAATTTAACAAGATAACAAAAAGAGCCGATAAAATATCGGCTCTTTTTAGAATTATCAAGTATTATTTAATTTTATTCGTATAGAGGCGCAAGTTTCTTTTCCTGCTGAGGAATTACACCTTCTTCTATAGATTGATATACTCTATAATCTATGACAGGGAAACAATTATCAATACTTTCTATTTCTTGAAGTTTAGCATTATCAATATTTCCGCTTTCGATCATATCTGCAATCAAACTAAATCTGTCAACATGTTCATTGAATCTGTCTGTTGCATAATCCTTTGCCTGCCAAGTTGTAATCAAGAACGGCCAATCTGATGATTGCAACAGCAAGTTTTCTCTTGCAAGTTGATTCAATGCTCTGTGAAGAAGTTTGTCTTCAGGAATATTCGGATACTTATCCGCTATAGCACTGATACGTTTTTCGCAAGAGTGAATTATCGGCCACATCCATTCAGTCAAATGGTTTTGCCATACATAGAAATGTCCTCCTTGTCCCCAAGAGCTTTCAGGGATTTGAATAGCCTCTTTTGGAGGATATTTAGTAACATATTCACCTGCTGTTAGTCTCTCAACTTCCGGAAGGTATTGGTTGAATTTCTTAATAACTTGTTTTATAAATTCAACACCTTCAAACCACCAGTGACCGAAAAACTCTGTATCAAATGAAACCATTACAAGACCTTCTTTATTATTTGCGAGCTTATAATCGTTTAATAAATGATAAATAAGAGTTGTATAGTGATCTGAATTTTCATTCACTTTATTAAATGCAAGCACAGGATCGTATAGCATTTTATCTCCTAAATCGGTTGTAGGAGATGTTATTCTCCAATAATGCATGCCTGATTTGTCGTCTTTTTTGTGGAATTCTCTGAAGCATCCGTCTCCCGGATAACCGTCAGCGGCTGACCAAACTTGATAACCGGCTCTGTCATTTCTTCCCATAACAGCAACTTGAGCATCAGGAAGCCAATATGCGGAATATGTATCATAACCTGTTTTTGGTCTGTCAGGCAGCGGAATATATTCAATATTTCCGTACATTCCGATTACACGTCTGTTACCGATTGAATTTCCGCCTTCAATAACATGAGATTCTGTAAAGAAATAATGAATATCATTATTTTGTAGAGTTACTTCAATAGCAGGTCTCCAATGTTTTTTACCATCTTTGCCTACGTATTCGTAGCCTTGACGGTAAGCACATTCAGGAAGCCAAGCTCCCATTGCTTTTTTGCCAAACAATCTTTTGGTTGTATCTTGACCCACTTTAAATTGAGCGTTTAAGTTTGCATCAGTTGCCAATAGCGGAGAAAAACCGTGTGTAGCACCTGAAGTTGTAATTTCAATACAACCCAAATCTTGATATTTTTTGAAATATTTAACTAAGTTCTTTTCGTATTTGTTAACAAAATCATCTCTCAATTTGTTCCACAAATCAAAATAATATTTTGCTAAATATTTAAGATGCTGACTGTGAGCAACATTCGGATCAGGATATCTATCCAAATCTTTTGATACAGCTGATATTTGAGCATCTAAATATTTTACAAATCCGTTTTGCAAATGCTCATCGTTCAATTGTTCAGCAAGTATAGGTGTTATACCTACAGTCAACTTTGCTTTGATACCTTCATCATATAATTCGGATATTGCATTCAAAAGAGGTACATATGTTTCCGCCATACATTCATAAAGATTTTCTTCTCCGAATGGCCACATACCTGCTTTTCTGTAATATGGCAAATGACTGTGCAACATAAATACGAATTGTCCTACTGACATAATTGCCTCCGTTCGTTTCTCTTTTTCTCGTGTTTTTTACAAATTTCCGATTTTATCGGCATATATATTTTTACATTATTATTTATAACACAATTCTAACAAAAAAGTAATTCTTTAGTATTAATTCAACCGAATAATGTTACAATTGTTAACTATATTTGGCGAGCAAAAAGGGGTCAAACTCTTTATATAATTATTATATAACATTTAGTTTATAGAAAAAATTGCATCGTTATTTTTTAACCAAGTCAGACAAAAATCCGTTTCCGCACTTATTGTTTGAGAATAATCTTTTAAGGTACTGCCCACTCTGCCTCTGTAGTCATTAGCCAAAAACGGACAAGCATATATCCCGTTTTGAGCAACAACTCTGCCAAACATACAGTCAGTCTTTTCTGAGCAAAAATTCTCTACAGAACCAATTTCTGACGGGTAAGAGGAGCTTATTTGAATATCAACTCCGCCAATATCTCTATCTGTCAGCATCTGCTCAATATTTTGTCTTAATTCAAATTCGGATAGATTATAATAATTTTGAATTGACAAAACAGATACAAAATTGTACCTTTCAAGAATTTTTAGAGCTGACATTGTTTGCCTGAAATTTCCTCTGTATCTAACTTTATCACTCATTAATTCATCCCAGTGAGCTATGGAGAGTTTAAAAAATATTTGGTTTACACCTTCATCTTCTACTTTTTTTAAAAATCTTATTTTTTTCTCATTTAAAAAACTTGCGTTTGTACAGATGCAAACATTGCATCTTTTTAATGAAAGTCTCAGTATAGAATTAAAATCCGGATGTGTCATTGGCTCTGCGCCTGTAAGATATATGCAAAAAAGATTATCTGACTTTGTATCAATGAGCGCTTCTTTTACTTTGTCTATGGATATAAAATCCTTAACATTTTTTGAATGAGGAAATTTTATATAACAACTTTCACATCTTTGATTACAATTTTTAGATGTCATTTCTATAAAAAGATTATTTAGCTCTTTCATTTTATAAACAGGTGCCGTACATATACTCATAAAGAATCCTCCATCTGATTTGTGCCAGATAAATATTATTGCGAAATGAGATTAAAAAAAATTATCGACAAGGGGGAGATTATATTTATTCAGGATTAAATTTTATTTTTGAAAAAGTACAGTCGGGCGTGTACTGATTTACTATTTATGAATTATTTGAAACATAGAAATGTACATAAAATAAAACATCCATATGCTCAAAACAAGTAGAACATCATCCGCGCATCCCCTCGCCCTGCGGGAGAGGGGTAGGGAGTAAGTAGATTGGGGTTACTTACCCCGACAATAACTTATGTTAAGAACTGGATTGCTTCGTCGGCAAGCTGTTGCTCCCTCGCAATGACGCCATACTTGTAGGTTTTAAGACAAGCCCCTTCATTTACCCCTTCATTTACCCCCGTATCCGCCTTCGGCACCCTCTCAAGAAGGGCGAGGGAATGCGGTTTACTAGCGTAAAACATCGTTCCTCCATTAATTGGGAGGCTAGATGGGGTGCAACAATTTTTATCAAACCGCTGGGGTAACTTCTTCACGTGATTACATTCCTTTGTATTGCAAATTCTGCCATGTTATATATTCCACATTTAATAAACAATATAGCAGTATATTGTGATTTTGTTGCAAAAATTTACAAATAATATTAGATTTAATTACTCCCTTATTTTTTGTATAATCATTAGTGGAGAAAATTATGACAAAAAAAAATAAAAATGCATTAAAAGTTTTTACGGAAGGAATCGGACTTTATTTTTCTAATTTTTCTAAATTTATAAAATATATGGCTTTTCCTGTTTTTGGGCAAATTGCAGGGTTGATTGTAATCTGTTTTACAACCAGCATTTACACTTCTAAGTTACCTGTACTTCTTGAAAGATTTTCTAACTTAAATGACATTCGCTCACTAATTATTTTATCAATACTCGTAACGCTTCCCGGGCTTGCTATTTTTACAAAAGCTTTTTGGGAATATCTTATAGCTTATGGAGCAATAAACAGCATGTTCGAAAACATGCAAAAATCAGGAAGAGTTTATGATTTTTCCGCACACACAGAACTTATCAAAAGAAGGACTCCTGCATTTATCGGGCTCTGGTTATTAATAAGCATTTTTACTCTAATTTCTATATGCCCGCTATTCTGGGTAATAGGCGGAATTTTTGCAATCTATTTTGCTCTGGTTTTCCAAGCCTTTACTTTTGAACCTGAATTATCACCATTAGGCTGTTTCAAAAAAAGTTTTTCACTTATTAAAGGCAGATTTGCAGGGACATTCCTGCTTCTTGCATTATCAGGTGCACTAACTTATATTTTACTTCCGCAAATCTTTGTCAAAATTTTTGCATTATGCAGCATTAATAAATTTGCCGCAACTGCCCTATCACCTGCATTTCATTATGTACAGGATTTTGATTTCGCAAAATGGGGCATTACAAATGCCACAGCAGAAAATTTTGCACTGTTAACAGTTGAAGCATTTATTGCGCAAATAATAATTCAATTCACACTACCTTTGCGCTCCATTTTTTGCTCGCTTTGGTACAAAGAAAGGGCTTCTCTTAATACAGACTCACACTCTGCCGGTAAAAAATCTAAAAAACGCCCTAGCGAAAAGCTCATGAATGCCACATCTAAAAAGTATTCAAAGACAAAAATTGATTCTAACATCCTTAGGCGAGCTATGGAAAAAGATGATGACGAGTAAATTTTTAAACTAAAAGAGAAGCTTAAAAAGCTTCTCCTGCTATTTATATATTGGTTGATACTCCGATTAATTATTACTCAAGACCAATCTTAATGTGGCCAAATTTTTGATTGACAACATTTTATGTTTATTGCCTTGTTTTTCTGATATTGCAAAAATTCGACATATTCTCTGAATTTCTTCTATCGCCTGTCTTGAATCCAATTTATACACGTTGTTTATAGGATCGGAAACAACGGACATAGTAGCATTCAGTTCTTCTTCTTTCATTATTAACTCCTTATAAATACCTTATGTATATATAAAGTATTTCTGTTTAGAAAAATTGACTTTTTTGAGATGTTTTGTTAACAAATGTTAAGAAAAAATATATATAAAATTCCGAAAGATGCAATTTTATTGCTTTATAAAGTTGTTTATTGTATCTTTACGTTGAAGGTGAAATCGTGCTTAATTTTTCGGAAATACTAGAAAAATGCAATATTGAAAGCAAAGACACACAAGAGGTTTTGCGCAATATAACTCGATTGGAAGAATTTTACCAAGAAGAAGAACTTGAAGAGATATATAACTACCTGCTGACCAACGTGACTAATCCTGATTTATTGACAGGAGTTGTAAAATGTTCAGATTCTCACAGAGCGAACTCTACACTTACCATACTAATTGATATGCTTTTGCAAAAAAAACCTGCGAATGAAGATGAAGAAGATGCAGTTATAAATCTGAGAGTAATTTGTGCAAAAGCAATTTCTAATTACAAAGACACTTCAACTTTATCTTCACTTTTATACTGTCTTAACAATAAAAATGAAAATTATAAAGTAAGACTTGCCTGCGCTGATGCACTGGGAAGAATCGGAGACAGATTTGCGGTTGCTCCGCTGATTAATGTTTTGAATGACGAAGACGAAAAATCTGTTTATGTAAAAGAGTCCGCAACTTTTGCCTTAGGACTGATAGGCGATGATAGCGCAGTAGATCCTCTTGTTGCAATAATGGAAGCAAAACAGGGTCTTTGGGATAAATTTTCTTTTCTTAAAGAAAAAATAGTAGAAGCGCTCGGAAAACTGAATATCAATAACAATAAAGTGCTTAAAGTTTTCAAAAGCTCTCTTATGGATTCTTCTCCAATGGTAAGGATTAATACAATAGAGGCTCTCATGAACAGTGAGTATGAGGAAGCTTCTGAGCTAATCAGAACTGCTTTAAAAGATGAAAATGAAGAAGTGCAAAAAAATGCCCTTATTGCCCTGTATAATATGGAAGGAAGGGATGTCCTTGATGAAGTAATATCACTTCCGAGTTACAGTAATTTTTTAAAATCTGAAGCAAAAAGCTTAATAGAAGAATATGAGGATTTAGAAGAAGAAGAAGAAGAAGGTGATGATGATGATGACAAATAAAAAATCAATAATTCTCCTCTCCGGCGGTCTTGATTCTCTTGTTGCTCTGGGTGTATGTAATAATAAATACGGTATTGAGCTGGCACTTACTTTTGATTACGGGCAAAAATCGGCTAAAGAAGAAATCAGTGCCTCAAAAAAAATTGCTGATTTTTATAAAATTGAGCACAAAGTAATTAAGCTTGATTGGTTAAAAGAGATTACAAAAACAGCGCTTGTTTCGGAGGATGAAATTCCGACAGAGCATCTTGGAACAAAAGATAGCAGTGCCTCCGTTTGGGTTCCAAACAGAAACGGACTATTTTTGAATATAGCCGCTGCTTTTGCTGATTCATATAAATTTGACTATATAATTTTTGGCGCAAATAAAGATGAAGGACAGACTTTCTCTGACAATACCGAAGAATTCAGAAATTCCGTTTCAAAAGTGTTTGAGAGCTCTACCCTACAAAAACCAATAGTTATAGCTCCCTTGATAAATTATACTAAGAGTGATATAGTAAAAATTGCAATGGAAAAATCAATGCCTTTGGAGCTTGTAAGAAGTTGTTATAGAGGCGGGGAAAAGCATTGCGGGCTATGTGAATCTTGCAGGCATTTGATGAGAGCATTAAAAGAAAACAAAGGCGAAAAATACATCAATATATTATTTGAAAAGAATGAAAACAAAATATATTAATAAAGAAATTAAATACATAGGTTCTCAACTTGCACCACATTGGATATACAAAAATTTCAAAATCCAAGGTGATGCAATTGTCGCTTTTAAAGGGAAATGCAAGGTAGATTTGAATGAAATGGTTGATATAGAAGATGTAATCAACAATGAACCCATATACAGCAAATTAATGCTTAGTTTTATTTCTGAACAATTTGGGGTTGGACTTACTGAAGGCGTTTTGAGACAGAGGCTTTTGATGAGTATTATTAAGGAGTTGTTAGAAGAAAGAGGAATCTTTGTCATAAGAAAAGGCGACGACCTTATGATAGATGGGAAAAAACTGTCGGTTTCAATTGCAACAAAGTCTATAACGTCCGTGCTTATACACACAGGGCTTAACATCTTATCAGAAGGAGCTCCTGTCAAAGCTTCGGGGCTTACCAGTGAACTAGGTATTGAAGATATAGAAAACTTTGCAAAAGAAGTTATGAAAAGATACGCAGCAGAAATTGATGATATAAAATCAGCCGCAACAAAAGTACGCGGAGTTATTGAATAGGAGTAATTAATATGGCGAGTCGCGGTTATAAGAAATACATGAAGCAAGAAGCCCAAAAAGACAATTCTTTGATAAAAATATTTATTTTGTCATTTTTTGGAATGCTTCTTATATTCACATTTTTGATAAAATCATTTTCTCCTACTGTTGATACATCCATAGGAGATTACAAAGAACAGTCCATAACTGACGATGAACCATACGAACAGAAAAAAATAGT
>CACZPB010000155.1 GCA_902782905.1 uncultured bacterium | reverse complement strand
GAAAATAGGTGCAGCGCTAACTCCTCTTGCCTGTATTTTTGAAATAAAACTTTCGTCTTTCAGATTAAAATCCGCATTTCCGCTAAGTTTACCGTTAAATATTTCAGAGGCTATGTTTCTCGCATACAAAACATCGTCTTTAAGCTGAAAATCCGCTGTTAAAGCTGACAAGTAAATTTGAGATGTATATACGGACATCATTGCTTTTTCTGCATAGAATTTCCCTTCAGAAATTTTTATCGGTAATAACTTCATTATAGGACTATCCTTGTACATCAAAAAAGTATCCGTATTAAGATATTTTGATTTTACTGTTATATTTTTTACATTCAATTCCTTTGATAAGTCAGTAGAAACAGTTCCGTTTATTCCGACTGATGAATCTCCGATTTTTACCATCGGTGAGTTTATAATCGCAATGTCTTTATTAAAATCTATAGAGAGATTTGTAACAGCCAGCTGCAAAAACTGATTAATCAAATTCTGAACAGTTATTTGACCGACTACATCAGGTTTAGACACTTTGCCGTTTACAAAAACATCACCCTTTATTTGCGCAACAGTATCTGAAGAAGTCACATTCAACTGCTGCGGAATATACACTCTCACATTTTTAAACACAGGATTAGATAAATTTTCTATAACGCCTGAAACAATAAGCTTCTTTTGACCTTTTAAATTATTTTTTAAGTTATTTGAAAACTCTCCTTTAAAAGATGAGATGCTTAAATCTTCAAGTTTAAGAGCGTTGTTTTCTATTTTTGAAGTCAAATTGATTATAGCAGGCTCGTCCAAAATCATTGCTTTTTCAAACAAAACTTGCGCATCAATATTTTGCAAAGTTTTATTACCCGTTGCAGAGAATTTGAGCGGATAATTTGCAGAATACGGAGCAAGAGATTTTACGTCTTTTGAACTTACGCTTCCGTCAATATTAAGATTGTATGTAAAATTAGAATTATTATAATTTGTTGCATCAGCCTTCAATTTTAACCTTGAATTAGGCATAAAAATATTTGTTTCAGGAATTTTCACAAACTCTCTGTCTATTAATATCTTCAAAAGCGGAAGTTTTACAACCTGTGTGAACTCCGGCTTTATCAAAATATTGCTTATGTAGGCTGTATTTTCTTTGCCTGTATCAATTTTTAATGTATCAAATGAAATATTATTTTTATTCTTTTGCGCCACAAAATTTTCTACCAGCAAATTTTCTTTATGAACAATATTTTCAAATGTGCCGCTTACATTTGCAACAAGAGAAACAACCCCTCTTTTTATACCAAAATCTTTCGGACAAAGATGTTTCAAATCTACCTTGCTCATCAAAAGTTCAAGATCAATTTCTTTATCAATTTTGCCCTTGAGCATTATTGGCGCGCCATTTACATATCCGACCGCATTATTTATTGTTATCACATTGTTAGATAAATCTATCTCTGAATTAATCCTGTTAATATCAAGCCCGCTTGCTTTTATCGACGCATCCTTCAAGTTAAAAAAGCCTGTAGATTTAATCTTGTTTATATCACCTTTTATACTAAAGTCTGCATTCAAAGTACCTGATAGAGAGTCCACGCCTTTAAATTTAGAACAATCCACTATTAGCTTAACTTTTTTGAACAAATCCGAAAGATTTATCTTATCTGTTTTGACCTTCAAATCAAGTTCAGGCTTTTTGGAATTGTTAACCATACCCTCAATACAAACTTTTTTATCTCCGGTAGCATATATGTTTGAAAGAATACCGGTTTTATTACCCAAGAAAGTCAAATAAACGAAACTCTTAGGATTTTTTCTCTCAAAATCCAAAACAGAAATATTATCAATGTTTACGAGCCCCGAAATTACATTTCCTCCGTCAGAACCCTCATTAATTTTTAAGTCTGCAATTATATCAGAATGAAAATCTAAAGCCTTTATTTGCTCAATAAAATTTATCAAATCCACATCACTCTTTAGCTCTACCGGCGGAATATTCGGCACGATTGATAAATCATAACTCAAGTACTGCTTATCGTTTATAAAAAACTGACCTATAGTATCAAGCTTCCAGTTTTTGTATGCAAGCAGCTTCGTAATCTCTAAATTAGAGCCTGTGACTTTATAATTTTCCTTTTTATCCTGATTATTATAATTTATGCTGTATTTTCTGATATTGATGTTCGGATTTTCTTCAAAATCTCTCGAATTAAGCTTCTCAATAACAGAAGCAAGGTACTTGTCAGTAGAATTGACTTTCAGAATAAAATTGTCTGCATATATTCTTTTTACCGTCACATCATTTTTAAATATAGAAGACCAAGGTATAAAGAATTTTACATTGTCAAACTGACCGAACTTTTGCCCGTCTTCATACATCATGTGCATAACAGGAGCTTTAACCTTAAGAGCCGGCCCGAATCTAAAGATAAGTTTTTCGATATGAATTTTAATTCCCAAATCTTTTGAAACTTGAGCTTCGACAAGCGGAATTAATTTTGAAGCTCCGATTGGTACAAAACATATCGATATACAAAAAGTAACAACTATAATAGCTGCGATTATATAGTTTCTATATTTTTTCATAATTAAATAACTTCCCCGCTATTCTTATCAAAGAAATACATGTCATTTACAGATATTTTAAGTTCAAGATTTTCCCCTATAGGATAGTCAAGAGGAATTCTTGCCGAACATTTACTTCCGTTCAAATAAAAATAAACTATTCTCTCTCCGCCGGTCATCTCAACTATTTCAGGCTTCACGAATATTGAAATACCGCCATTAATCATTTTTTCTGCCCTTATTGCAACTGTAACTTTGCCATTAAGGGTTTTATCAGTATAAAATTCTTGATTTTCAATACTGAACTTTCCATCTTTTACTTCCGTTTCTATAAAGTTCATTTGACCGATAAATCCTGCGACGAATTTATTTTTTGGATTGTTGTATATAACCTCAGGAGTATCAATTTGCTGAATCTTACCTTTGTCAAGAATTACAATCCTGTCACCCATTGTGAGAGCTTCTGTTTGATCGTGTGTCACGTAAATAAAAGTCGTTTGAAGATTTTGATGGAGCTTCTTAATTTCTGAGCGCATTTGCACACGCAAATTTGCATCCAAATTTGATAAAGGCTCATCCATAAGAAATACTTTTGGATTTCTTACTATTGCACGCCCCAGCGCAACTCTCTGTCTTTGACCGCCTGATAATTGGCGTGGTTTTCTGTCCAAAAGTTCCTCAAGATTTAGAGATTTTGCGACCTCTCTAACTTTTTTATCAATTTCTGACTTATCGTACTTTCTCATCTTTAGTCCGAATGCAATATTTTCATAAACACTCATATGAGGATATAATGCGTAACTTTGGAACACAAAAGCGATATCCCTGTCTTTTGGATGGACGTTGTTAACAACTTTTCCGTCAATGAGAATCTCTCCAGAGCTTATTTCTTCAAGCCCCGAAATTAGTCTTAGTATTGTAGACTTTCCGCAGCCGGAGGAACCTACAAGTACAATAAATTCTTTGTCTTTTATCTCAAGATTAATTCCGTCGATTATATTTTTTTTCCCGTCATAAGTTTTGACGAGATTTTTTAAAACTACACTGCTCATCAAAAGCTCCCCAATTATTCAGGCAAAATTATATTAAAACTTGTACTTTTTAGTATTTGAGATTCAATCCAAATTGCACCGCCTAAAGATTGTACAAGATTTTTAGCGCTATTCAATACAATTGCCCTCAAAACATTTTTTCTGTTTGTGGAATCAACTATCTTATAAGGATCAAACATACACTCCAAATCATTTTCGGACAGAAGCAGCGCACTGCTTGAAATCTTAATCAATGTATAATTGCCTGCCGTTATATTTTTTGAGTTCAAAAATTCTTCATCAGGATTTGAAAGCTCTATACCAACTTCACCCATATCAACCGATTTGAATATTACTTCAAGAATATTTTGCAGAATATTCTTGACAATATCCGCATCCGAATGAACTGTCTTTTTAAAGTTTTCAGCTTGATTGATATTTATATTTATTTCTTTTCCTTTGTATAATTGTTCGTTAAACCTTACGGTAGAGTTTACGAGCGCTACGATATCAAAAGGCTTTTTCTCCGGAGTTTTAGGAGAAGATTCCGTTTGAGCGTGCTCAATCAATTTTCCTATAAAATACATTAAATCCGAAGAATTTTTGTTTATAATTTTTATGTATTTTTCTTGCTGCTCGGACATAGAACCGCCAAGACCGTCCGCCATGGCTTGAGAGAAACCGACAATTGATTGTATCGGTGATTTTAAATCATTTGATATTTTCATCAAAAAATTATTTTTTTCTCTGTTGATTACAGCGGGCTTTTCCTCTTTTTGGTCTTCTGCCGCTTCGTTAACAGCATCTCTGAAATCCAAGACGTAGCCTTCTTCTATTTCTCTTGCTGTCATATCAAAATAAACTTCTTTTTCGTTCAACTTTGTTATAATCGGTTTATGCATTATTACTGAGTTTGAGACCAAGTTCATTGCGTTTTCCAAAAAATCAGAAATATTAGATGTCAAAAGATGCATTTTTGAAGTTTCAAAAATCTCTGCTGCAACATCATTCACCCACTGAATTTTTCCCTCTTTTGAAATCATTATAATTGCGTCGGGAAGGGACTTCTCGACATCGATTGTATTAGTTTTAAATAATATCTTTTTCAAATCCATTTTTTCTACCTCTGCTACCTGTATTTTACCATAAAATAATATCTAAAAGTTTTATTATTCAGTTTATTACAAATTGTAACTTTTACGATCATAACAACTCTAAACGGTTCAAAGCATTTCCCCCAGTCGGACTACCTGTTCAGACAATGTTTTAATCTCCTAAAACAAACATAATTTAGAAGTTAGTTTTCTTGAAGGGATAAAAAGGGATTATTCCTCAAGAAAAAGGAGGTAAAAATGACGATTAGAAAACTTACTGTGGCAGCTGCAATTGCCGTTGGTATAGCAACGTGTTCGTTTAGTACGGCAATGGCAGCTTGCCCATGCAGCGAGCAGCGCCCGATTGTAACTCAAAGCGCATGCCCGTGCGAAAATGATTTACCTGTTGTGACAGGTAACGCTTGTCCTTGCGAAGCAGAGCCTGAGCCGACATGCGGATGCAATGAGGCTCCAAAATGCGAACCTGACCCGACTCCGTCTTGCTCTCTCTGCCCAAGTTCTAAGAAGCTTCTGCGAGAAGATATGAGACAAGTTTACTCATATCCGAATGCAATTTACGGTACTAACAATTTTGTAGGTACCGAACGTGATTCAATCTACTCAGCAGAAGGGTATAGACCCTTAGACGGTTTTACTGTAAACAGACAAGCAAACGGCTTGTACTCAGGTACAATGGGTTCAACTATTTCATCTGACGGCTCAATTACAGGCGCAGCCTCAAACATTCCTTGCCTGAATGATATTACAAACCACACAGGCGCACCAATTGTGAGAGACGAGGCAAAAATGGACGGCGCAGGATGTCCTATTCAAATGGGCACAGCAAACTCTATTCAAGCCATAAAAAAGACGCTAGCACCGTTTGACCTTTCTCCGTTTGCGAACCTTAAAGGTATGACAGGCGCTGCTGCCGGAATGTCACAAATGTTCCCTGATGTTCCTGCAAGCCACTGGGCAGCTTGTGAAATTGATAAACTTGCAATAAACGATGTTGTTGTAGGTTATCCGGACAGATTGTATAAACCTTATAAAAACATTACCCGTGCAGAATTTGCTACTATGTTGGTTAAGGGATTTGACAAGGATATGTACTCAACAAGAGGAGAAAAATTGTTCTCTGATGTTCCGACAAATCACTGGGCAAACAACGCTATTACCGTAGCTGTACATAACGACCTTTTGAAAGGGTACCCGAGCGGTAAATTTCTGCCAAACAATAACGTAACTCGTGTTGAAGCGCTTTGCGCTATGTCTAAGGCTCTGCAATGCGGCGAAATGGATAAATGCGAGGCTCAAAAAGTTTTATCCCGTTATACTGACGGTAAACAAGTTCCTGAATGGGCACAAATTCCTATCGCAAAGGCTTTAGATAAAGGTGCATTGGAAAACTCTCCTTCTCCGAACAAAATCAACCCGTTTGGTGAAGCAACAAGAGCCGATATTGCTGCTATGCTCCAAAATATTCGTGTTGCCGCAGGCTTAGATAAGAATCCTGTAACAGCAAACAACGATTGCCCGACTTGCCCTGTTGATAAGAAGGCATTCATCGAAGAAGAAGAATTGGTTACAATTCCTACATTAAAGCTTAAATTTAAAGACCAAATAAGTGCAAAATCTTCTCACGTCGGTCAAAGATTTGCTGCTAAAACAATGGAAGACGTAACAATTAACGGTCAGCTTTACCCTGTAGGCTCAAATGTGTACGGTAAAGTAGTAGAAGTCGTAAGACCTTCCGGCTGCCAAAAAGGTGCTCTTAAGCTTGCATTCCAAGAAATTGAAAACTGCGGTCACAGAGCAACACTTCCAAGACAAATCTTGAACGCAGATATTTCTAAATCGAATACACCAAATATCATTTCAAGAATCGTAACAGCACCTCTTACTTGGTCAGGTCAAATGCTTGGTATTGTCGGCAGAACAACAGGCGGCATGATTTCAAGCCTCGGAAACGGCCTTGAAAACGTAGCATCAGGAACCGGTATTGCACTAGGAGAAGCATTCCAAGGTCAATTCGGCGGAGCTGCAAGAAGTGTAGGCGATATGCTTTACGATACTGTTAAAACTCCTGTAGATTTTGCTCGTACAGCTGTTTCGGGTACTATAGGACTTGTACAGGCAACAGGTGACGAAATCGGCTACCTTGTTGACGCAAAAGGTCAAAAAATATCTTCTATAAATCCGAGAGAACACGTTACAATTGCTTTCGGCTGCAACGGGGGTAAATATTAAGGATAAAAGTATCAGCCGGATAATATTCCTCGTTTTATCCCGCTTGGGACAGTAAGCTCAAGTCGTTTGCAGAAAAAAGCAGGGGTGGTAAGTTTTACCGCCCCTGTTTTATTATGTCTTAAGTTCATACTATCCGAAATTATACTGGAACGACCGCTGAATTGCCGAATCGACAGCACCTTGAGCAGATTGAAGTTCTGCATCAACCATTTTAAGCCTGTTTTGATACTCTTGCATTTGTAAATCAAGTTTCTTTTCTAATACCACCAGCTTATCCCTTCGGGCTTCTAACTGTTTGACTGCTGGGTTTTCAGGATCTAAGTCATTACCCAGAGCCATTATTTCGTCAGACGAAGCAACAAGCTCCATCTTTGCCGATGCAATCCACTGAATTTTTGATTCCAAAGAAATCTTGTACGCTGTCAGGTACATCATTCTAAAACTTGAGGCAATTAATCCCATAATAGGACTCCTTTATCTTAGTTCGTTTAAGTTTTTTGCCCTTAGGAATGTGTGATCATTGCTTTCAGCTATAAGACTTTCCATTTTGTGAAGCTGGTGTTGGTGATAACTAACCCTGTACTTAGCCATTTTCAGTTTTTGCCTTATGGTAAGCATGTCCTTTAGGCTTGATAATAAACTTACAGCAAGCGCCTTAAATGGATTTTTACGT
>CACZPB010000154.1 GCA_902782905.1 uncultured bacterium | reverse complement strand
TAAATAACTTTATCGGGATGTAGCGCAGCTTGGTAGCGCACCGTGTTCGGGTCGCGGGGGTCGCAAGTTCGAATCTTGTCATCCCGATTTTTTATTCAAAAATCGGTTTCCAAGTCGAACTTACGTTCGTGTCTTGTCTCGTCGCGTTAAACGTGACTTCGGATTTTCTTTTTTTTATTGTTGTTAAAAAAAGAAAACTCCTGCGCACTTTGCTCCTCGCCGCAATCTTGTCATCCCGATTTTTTATTCAGTTTATTGAAATGCATTCCCTAAATATTAAATGTAACAATTATGCCAAAACAGTAATCGTTTTTTATTTTTACAAATTGATACAAAATGCTTGGATTTTATGTAACTTTTTGTAAACATTTTAGTTTTTAATGTCAATTCTGTATATTCAGAAATCTTTTGCAAGGTGTAGTGTTATAAATAAAATCTGTGGAAAAGGTCTCTAGAAATGAATTTATGTGTAGATTCTTTAAAAACGGTTAGTTTCAATTCCAATAATTACAGCAGAGGTTACAGTAGTGCAGTTTCTTTCCAAGGTAGCCAAAGAGCCGTCAAACAGGTAGCAGGATCTACTCTGGCAACATGTTTGGCAGGATACGCAGGTATTAATTTCCACAAAGATAATACTAAAGATGTCGCACTGAAACAGTGTGTAGCAAAAGCCTATGGTACAAATTTTGAAGCTTATAAACAGAGTATCATCGAATACCTTAAAACAAACAATTATGCAAAGTATGACCGTGAAGGTGAAAATATAATAAGCGATTTAGCAGAAACCAGATGTAAGCAAAATATAGATTTTGAATTAGAGATGTATCTGTCTAGAATTATGAATGAAATGGAATATAAAGAGATTGATATTTTAGAAAAAGATATTGATTTATCTGCAAAAAACAAATTGTGTAATAAAATAGAACGTGAAACAGGCAACATTGTGACTTCTGTTATTAAATTATTGCAGAATAAAAATGATAATCCTGAAGTTATCAGCATAAAAAATGAAATTGAAAAAAAATATGGGAAACAGTTTTTATATTTAAACAATGATATAGAATTTGCAAAAGCATTAAGAAATGTATTAGAACTTTTAGAAAAAAATAACATCCCCATTACTAAAGTAAATAATATAATTGCATCTGATTGTGTTGATTTTGTCGGAATTTGTATGCCAACAGATAACGGAAATACGTTAATAATAAGTCCGCACAACTGGCAAGTAGAAGATTTGGAGCATGCGATTTTGCATGAAATTTTGCATACTCTGCAACCAAATAACATAGAATTTAAACTTCAAGAAATTCCCGCAGAGTTAAAAGAGACTGCGGATAATGTATCAGAATATGCAAAAGATAACCATGCACACGAAGTGCATTGCGAGTTGTATGTCAAGAAGCTAAAAGAAGGATTAAATCAAGACGAGGAAAAATTATTTAATACTTTAGGCGGAACGTTTTTGTAATTGATAGACTTTATTTTGGGGAATTGATTTTGCCCCATGCTTAAAATATAATTTCCTTATAAAGAGATTTTTTTAATGAAAATAGCAAATAATAACCAAGAGGAAGAATATAAAATTTTCCTCAAAAGCATAAGAGAAGAAAGAAAAGGAACATCAAATTTTGCGAAGCTTCTGTTTACAGTAGTTTTAGCGATTTTATGCGCCGTTATTGTTTGCGTTACTGTTCTGGAAAACAGTTATCTTTTGAATAAAATATCACCCGAACAAGCAGATAACGGTGGTGGATTTTTCAAATTTATTAGAAAAAAGAGAGATTTTCAGGTGCCATTTTCACCACGCAGACAAAATATTCTGCTGTTGGGAGTCGATTCGAACGGTGAAGGTACGGATATGTGGAAGGGTACTCGCTCCGACACAATAATGGTAGTAAATATCGATCCAAAAACACATACAATAAAGGCAATCTCTATTCCGCGAGACAGCAAGGTTTATCTTCCTGATAACAAAGGTGTTCAAAAAATCAACTCAGCACATGCTCTTGGCGGTGTAAATCTCGTCAAAAAAACGCTTAAAGAAACTTTTGGCATAAAAATTGATAAGTATATTATTGTTCACGATGAAGCCGTTGAGCACGTAGTCGATGCGCTTGGCGGAATACCTATATATGTTGAGAAACCTATGAAATACCATGACTGGGCAGGGCATCTTCATATTGACTTGAATAAAGGCGAAAATCTTTTAAACGGAAAACAAGCAGTCGGATACTTAAGATACAGAAAAGATGGCTTGGGAGATATTGGCAGAACACAGCGCCAACAATGGTTCATGAGAAGTTTATTTGAAAAACTTCACTCTCCTCAAATAATAACCAAAATTCCTGAAGTCCTAAATATTTGTAATACATATATCAAAACCGACTTAAGTTTTTATGAATTATCTCAATACGCAGCTTTTGCAAGAAGTGTTGACGAAAATAAAATAGAAATTGCGACACTTCCGGGAGCTCCAAATCAGAAAGGTTACATAAGTTATTGGATTTTGGATCCTATAAAAACCCAAGAAGTTATCGACAGAATGATATATAGAGACAAAGTTTCAGCAGATGTGGCTCGATTTAAGGCCGGTATAATGTATTCTCCTCTGAAAGAAACTGAGGCAATGGCTTTGAAGGAACAATTAATAGAATTGGGATATGAGGTTAACACTCTAAAGATAACCCACCTTTCTCATTCCCGCTTTGTCGCTAACAAAAACTCTGTTTCGGTGGATTTTTTCAACTGGCTCCAAAAGAAAGTCCCGCAGCTTAATAAAATGCAATTTATCTATGATCCGACAGAAAATTTCTCAGTCGGAAGTGATTTTACGATAATACTTGCAGAAGGCTAGGGGGATACAGTATTAGCAGTAAATTATATATCGGTTTTTTGATGTTTTCTAAAGAATGGTATAAAGCCGAATAAGTAATATATCCAATGTTTTTTGTATAATTTAATTTTCAATACGGGAATTTTACACAAATAATAAATTTTATAGGTAATACGCCTATATTTTTTAGTCATTGGAATATTATTTTCATCAAAAAATTTTTCCAAAAGTACTCTTGCATTGTATAAATCCTGTTGTTTTTTTATTGATTGTATAGATTTTACTATAGATGTCGAATTTCTGCGATAATGATATTCGATGTTGGGAACTGTTACTACTGAATTTGCTTTTTTCAAAATATTCGGGGTCCAAATCACATCCTCGTAATATACACCTGTTTGAAATTCTGATGATTTGATAAGCTCTGATTTGTAAAGCTTGTTCCACACATAACAACTTTTAGGCAAACCACAAACGGCCATTTTGTCAGCAAGATTAGTATATACATTTTGGGTGAAATATTTTACTCTGTATTTGTTTTCACCTCTAATTATTGATGCAACTGCAATATCTGCGTTTGTTTCTTCAATTGCATTATAAAGTTTTTCATAAAAATCTCTGTCTACCCAATCGTCTGAATCAACGAAACCAATGTACTTACCTTGAGCCGCTTCTATTCCGCTATTACGTGCAGAAGACAACCCGCCATTTTCTTGGGTAATAATTGTAATTCTGTCTTCGTACTTTTTTAAAATTTCACCTGACTTATCCGTAGAACCATCATTAACGCAAATAATTTCCATGTCTTTAAATGTCTGATTCACAAGGCTTTCAAGACATTCTTCCAAATAATTTTCTACGTTGTATACAGGTACAATTACACTGATTTCCACTCTAAACAAGCTCCGTAATATTATCACGCGTGATTACTGCATCATAATTTTTGTAGCCTAAAATGTTTTCAATATCATTAGAATGAGAGCCGACTATTCTTCTGCACTCTGCTGAGCTATAGTTTGCCATACCACGAGCGAACTCAACATTATTCTCATCCATAATAGAAATTACTTCACCCTGTTTAAATTCATTTATTACATTAACAATACCAATAGGGAGAAGGCTTGAGAACTGCTCTAATATTGCCTTTTTAGCACCGTCGTTAACAACAAGTCCTCCGAAAATATTGGTTGCATAACCAATCCAACGTTTTTTATCTGCAAGGCTTCCCTCTGCCGGCAAAAACATTGTTCCTAAATCTTCACCATCAAAAATTTTATGAATTACATATGGGACTTTGCCGTTTGCAATAAGAACTTTACCGCCAAATCTTGTAACCAGTTTTGCCGCTTCCAGTTTTGTTCTCATGCCGCCTCTGCCGCCTTCTGAAGCATCTGTGCCAAGCTTTAGAATATCTTCTGTTACAACTTCAACTTCTTTAATAAGTTCTGCATCCGGATTTTCTTTCGGATTAGATGTATAAAGCCCGTTAATGTCAGTTAGCAGTATAAGCAAATCTGCGTCAAGTTCACTAGCAACAAGTGCCGAGAGCTTATCATTATCGGAAAAATTTACTTTCATGCCAGCATTAATCGAACCTGATTGAATCGGCGTAACCGTATCATTCTGGTTAATAATCGGAACTACTCCAAACTCAAGAATTTTATTCATAGTGGTTCTTAGACTCAAATATTTGTGGCGCAAAGAAAAATCATCTTCTGTCAAAAGAATTTGTGCAATCGGAATATCATAAACTCCAAATCCGCTTTCGTAAAAAGACATCAGGCGGCTCTGTCCGATAGCTGCACAAGCCTGCTTAACTCCTTCATCAGTTGTAGAATCAAGATTAAGTTTCTTTTTGCCTAAGCCTACGGCACCTGAAGTTACGAGAATAACTTCCTTGCCTGCTTTTACCAATTTTGAAATATCTTCAATAAATGAATAAATACGCGATAGCGCAACCTCGCCGTCTTCGTTACGAATAATATTTGTACCTAATTTTATAACAATTCTTTTTGCTTGTATAAATTCTTTTCTTTGCATATTGTTACCTTATCTATATTCCCATTGCTTTTAATACATCGTTTAAGTCTGATGATGTTTTCTTAACGTCTGCATTAGAATACTTGATTGCATTGTCAGGGTCTTTTAATCCGTTACCTGTCAAGATACAAACGATATCAGAGCCTTCTTTTACAAGTCCTGCTTGATGTGACTGAATTAAACCTGCCACAGATGCGGCACTAGCTGGCTCGCATAAAATACCCTCAGTTGAAGCTAACATTTTATAAGCTTCAACAATCTTTTCATCATTAACACACCCTATTTTACCCCTGCTTTCATCTCTTGCGGCTTCTGCTTGTTTCCAGCTTGCAGGATTACCG
>CACZPB010000153.1 GCA_902782905.1 uncultured bacterium | reverse complement strand
CATGTTTACGGTTGGACAAGATGTGTAGAAGCAGGTACTCCTGCTGATTTGGATTTAGAAATGTATGTTAACCCGAATGTTCCCACTGTATTTTATGCGCAGGCATTTTGCTCAAAGTCTCAACTTGCAAAGTATCTTGCAGATAAATATAACGGGCTTTATATTGATATAGATGATTACGCTTCAACTTCTGTCAGGGCAAAAATAGAAGCGTTTTTGAAATTGAATTAGCAAAAAAATTTTTTAGAAGGTTTTATTTTTGCATAAGGAAGATATTATGCAAATACAAAATACAAATTATTCAACAAACTTTAGGGCGAAATTTTTAAACAGCCAGTCTTTGCGCGCGTTTGCGGAGTATGCGGTTGAAAACGGCAAATTTGAAAGATTAAATCAGGCAAGAAAAAATATAGATAAGGCGTATCTCACAAGAAAGCTCGATTTTGAACTTTATACAACTATGGATGGTTATCCTTATGCTATATTTACAAGATATACACCGAAGAAGAATGTTTTATTTCCGAAAAACAGAGAAGACTATGAGATGTCAGAACCATTTATATTTAACTCTTCAAAAAAATGTAATCCGTTAAAATTTGGATTTGAACTAATAAAAAAACTCGGGAATTCGGCTCCTAAAAACAATATGTATAAAGAGGTTGTTATCGGCTCAATTGTTAAATAAGTCCGCGTTGTTTTACGACTGCGTCAATCAATCCCTTGAATAGCGGGTGCGGTCTTTCGGGTCTTGATTTGAATTCAGGGTGGAACTGGCAAGCGACGAACCAATCAAGGTTAGGAAGCTCAACTATTTCAGAGAGCATTCCGTCCGGAGACATACCGGAGAATATAAGTCCTGCTTTCTTCAATATATCTATATAATCGGTGTTAACCTCGTATCTGTGTCTGTGTCGTTCTGATATTTTGTTAGCACCGTATACTTCGTGCGCCTTTGTTCCGGATTTAACTTTGCAATCGTATGCGCCGAGTCTCATTGTTGCTCCATAGCCTTTAACATTTTTTTGTTCAAGCATTAAGTCTATTACTGGATTTTGAGCATTCTCATCAAATTCTGTTGAATTTGCGCCTTCAATTTTCGCTACATTTCTTGCGTATTCAATAACGGCACATTGCATCCCAAGACAAATTCCGAGGAATGGAACGTTATTTTCTCTTACGTACTTGATGACATTCAATTTTCCTTCAATTCCTCTTATGCCGAATCCTCCGGGGACAATTACACCGTCTACATCAGCTAAAAGCTCTTTGCATTTAACCCTGTCCACGCAGTCTTCGGAATTTATCCACTTAATCTCCGTCTTTACATCATCAGCGTATCCGGCATGTTTGATGGATTCAACGACTGAAATATAAGCATCGGAAAGTTTTGTGTATTTTCCTGCTATTGCAATTTTTATTGTTGCTTTCGGGTGGTTAATTTTTTCTACCAATTCCTTCCATTTCGTAAGATTAGCTTCTCTTGCAGGTGTTTGCAAAAGTTTCAGTACAACATTCGCAAAATTTTGTTCCTCAAGAGCCAGCGGAACTTCGTAAATGCTTTTCATGTCACGGCACTCAATTACTGCATCTTTGGACACAGAGCAGAAGAGTGCAAGTTTTTCTTTTTCCGTTTTTGGAATAGGTTTAGAGGTTCTGCAAACAAGAATTTCAGGTTGCAGACCATAGCTTCTCAGTACATTTACGCTGTGTTGAGAAGGTTTTGTTTTAAGCTCTCCCGAGGTTGGAAGATACGGAAGCAATGTACAGTGTACATTTATTGCGTTTCCAATTCCGGCCTCTGTTTTGAATTGTCTTATTGCTTCAATAAACGGCAGACCTTCGATGTCACCTATTGTGCCTCCGATTTCAATTATTTGAAAATCCGGCTTAAACTGTTTTTGAGCTTTAACTAAGCGTGATTTTATTTCATTTGTAATATGCGGAATAACTTGAACTGTTGCTCCGAGGTAATCTCCTCTGCGTTCTTTTTGTATAACAGTTTGGTATACACTTCCTGATGTAACACTGCTGAGGCGAGAAAAATTTGAGTCAATAAATCTTTCGTAGTGACCCAAGTCAAGGTCTGTTTCTGCGCCGTCATCGGTTACAAAAACTTCTCCGTGCTGAAAAGGACTCATTGTTCCGGGATCAACGTTTATATATGGGTCAAATTTTTGTATAGCAACAGAAAATCCTCTTGCTCTTAAAAGCTTACCCAGTGATGCGCCTATAATTCCCTTTCCCAGAGAACTTACAACACCGCCTGTTATAAAAATGTATTTAGTCATTATATTCTCCTTGCAGGAGGAGTTAATAAGTCAATAAGTTAATAAGTTAATAAGTCCGTATAAAATAATAAGAATTAAATGAACTTAGTCACTTAATCACTTAGTCACTTAATCACTTCCCTGAGCTAATTGATTTTTGGAACTCTAAAGAAACCGTTTTCTTCATCCGGAGCATTCTTCATGAGCTCTTCTTTAGTTTGTTCATAATAAACTTTGTCTTCTCTGGTAACGTTAACAAAGTCAATAGCGTGTGCCATAGGTTCTACATTAGAAGTATCAACTTCGTTCATGGCATCAACGTGCTTTAGCACATCTCCAAGCTGTTTAGTGAATTTTTCTTTTTCTTCTTCCGTAAGCTCTAATCTTGCAAGTTTTGCAACGTGTTCAACATCTTTAATTGTAATCATAATTTTTTCTCCAATAATAACATTTTACCATCAAAAAAAAGGAATTTATGTGTAAACTTTTGTAACGGAATTCTAATATATTGTTATATTGTTCATCATATGTGGAACATGTATCATGGATGAATTTTTAATTCAAAGGAATGTAATCACGTGAAGAAGTTACCCTAGCGGTTTGATAAAAATTGTTGCATCCTATCTAGCCTCCCAATTAATGGAGGAACGATGTTTTACGATTGTAAACATTCAGCTGAAAAACACACCTGTACAATAGACAGTCATTCTGAGGAAAATTATTAAAGAAATCTATTTTTATTATACGGAGTCCGAAGAATCGCCAAAACTTTTGATTGTCGTTTTTTTAAAGTGACGAAGTAACGAAGTGATTGGATGACGGGGGGGTATAAGATGTTCAATGTTGATTGTGTCCGATTATTAATCAATTATTTTTACAAATTTAATATATAATTGTCCATATTCTTTTTTTGTAATATGATATAAAAGAGGTGAATATGGAATTTTTTAGAGAACATAAAAAATTAATCGTTGGCATAATTACAATATCATTTATCCTGTGGATGCTTGGTATGAGTGCGTTTATGCTTGTTGCAATCGGCAAATAAATTTTGGAGGAAAGTTTGAAGAAGATATTAAACCTTTTAATATTTTTCGGAGTACTGTTCAGCTTTACAGGCTGTCCTTCTTTTGCTGAGCAAAGTTTAGAAGTCAAAAAGAAAAAAACAAGAGAAAAGATTAACCACCTTCAATGGTTGGAGAATTTAGAAAAAAACAAGCTTTATAAAAATCAGCAAAAATTAGAAAATGCTACGAATTCTCTTCAACAGTCAAAATCTCAGGTCGTTTCAACAGAGCGCGAACTTAATAGTATGCAATCAAAGTTGGATCAAGCTTCTGTTGAGTATAATAATTTAAACTCTGTTCTTGCTGTTCACATAAGAAAAATTTTTAAAACCCAAAGAAAAGCATTTTTTGAACTTCTTATTACATCAGAAGATATAAATATGCTTGTAGATAGAGTATATTTCCAAAAAATAATCTTAAGAGAGGATTATGAGCGAATGGTTTCCGCTAAGAAAAAAGCTCAAGAAATTGCTCTTTTAAAATACAATATTGAAGCAAAAAAACGTCACTTGGAGCGTTCAATTGCATCAATAAACTCTCAACAGTACTATATCAAAAATGCAATTGCTAAAAATGAGAGCATGATAAAGAAGCTTAAAACAGATAAAGTTGCTTATATGAAGGCTGAAAAAGAGCTTGAAAGGCAATCTAAAAGTTTAGGTTCTTATATTAACAGAAATGCAAAAGACAAAAATACAAACGTTGTAGCTTCAGGATTTATAAAACCAATTGGCGGAAGAATAACTTCTCCGTTCGGTTGGAGAACTCATCCGATATTTAATAGCCGAACTTTCCACTCAGGAGTTGATATAGGCGGCCCTAATTATGGCGCAATAAAAGCATCTAATTCAGGAAAAGTTATCTATTCAGGCTGGTACGGCGGTTATGGTAAGGTTGTAATTATAGAACACGGTGTTGTTAACGGGAAACCTGTTTCAACATTGTATGCTCATATGAGTACAATAAAAGCTACAAACGGGCAAAGAGTGTCAAAAGGTGATATTATAGGCTATGAAGGAACAACCGGATACAGCACAGGACCTCATTGCCACTTTGAAGTCAGGGTTAACGGACAGCCGAGCAATCCGGCAGGTTATGTAAGTTTATAGGTAAAGAATTTTGAAAAACATATCAAAAATATTAGTATTAATAATTTCTTTAAGTTTAGCGATTCCTGCAATGGCTGAATATTCTTTTATTGATCCGGATGATTTTACGGGTGATGCCTTTTTTACACCGCCAGCATTAAAACAAAAACAAGCTGAACAATCTGCGGTTGGAAAGAAAGCCACAGATCCTCCGATAAAAACATTGAGAAAGGCAATCAAGAGAAAACTAAAAGAGAGAGATGCTAAGAAGCATCAGCTTGCACCTACAGCGAATACAAGTATATATCAATCTGATTCAGGGACATCCGAGTATGCTTCAAAAGAAGTTGAGGAAAATTTTGATGAAAATATGATGCCGGATGGTTTTGATGCCGATCAGGAAGCAGTGGAAGAAAATCAAAAAGCAAGGCATTTTTTCTCAAAAGATAAGCCTAAAAAGCAAGAAAAACAAGCAAATACAGAAAACATAGTTCTTGATTGCGAAAATATGGATTATGATACCGCAAATTATACTTTGATTGCGACAGGCAACTGTGATGTTCTTTTTGTTAACCAAAACACAAGAGTTTTAGCCGATAAAATAACTTACGACAGAATGAATAACACAATTAAAGCCGAAGGTGATGTAAAGGTTATAAAAAACGGCCAAACAATAACCGGTGATTATATCTTTGTTGATATGAACGAAGAAAGTGCGCTTATAGAAAATCCTGTTACAAATACAACAACGGTTGAAATTAAAGCTAAAAAAGGTTATGTATACGGAGATAAAATAACACAAGAAAACGGTTCTATCACAGTTGACCACTCTTTTCCGATAGAGTTTCATTCATCAGAATACGGACCGAGGCTTCAGAATATGATTGTCCCTAAAAACGAAACGCTTTCAGAGGATATGGAGAACGGTCGTATAAGGGTTAAAGCTACAGAGATAAAAATTGACCAAAGAGATAATCTTGATATTTTAACTCTAAAGCATCCGAAAGTTTACAAAAACGGTAAAACAATAATGAAACTTCCGGGAATTAAATTCTATGCAAATAAGAATGTAGACTTCGTTGAAACAAATGCGTGGGAACTTGGTTCTATTCACGGTTTGGGTATGTACGTAGGCCCCGGATTTGTCAAAGGCTTTGCCCGCGGTGCCGCTTTAAAGGTTATGCCGATATTAAATTATGACCACGGTATCGGTGTCGGAGGTATCGGTAGATACAGCAGCGCGACAAACAGAACTCAAGTCGCTTACGGTACAGCATCAAGCTTGTTTGTAGTAAAAGGTAAACAAAAGCTCGATGACGGGTTATATTTGCAATATGCGGTAAATGATTATGTTGATGAGTGGTGGCTCGGAAGACGCAGACCAAAATACGGTTTGGGCTTGGTTTATGAAAAGGGATATGAAGGCGATAGTTTTCTTCTAAAAGGGCACGCATCAAAATTCTCTCATAGAGCAGATTTGGGTTATTTCCACGATATTGATAGGGATCATCATTACAGAAGACTTAGCGGTAAACAAATTGGTACTTTAAGATTGCGTTATATGGCGGAAGCTACGCAGAATATATTTAACTATAGAAATGAAGAAAAACAAAAAGCTTTATCTTTCGATATTGCAGGTCAATTATCCGCATCTTTGTACGGTTCAGGTGAAACGCAGGTTATCGGAAGATTGGGGCCAAGGTTGCATACGCAATACAAAAGATGGATGCAGGATATCGGATATTTCCAATCTGTATATGATGATCATACACCATTGCCGGTTTATGATGCGTACAGATATGGCAAATCGAACGTGTATTTAAGAGAATATTTAAGGCTTTGTCGTTGGCTAACGGTTTCTTGGTTTGGTTCAATAAACCTCTCAGGCGATTCTCCAAACGGTGATAAATTCCAGGAAAACGCATTCTATGTTTCATTTGGGCCTGATGACGTCAAATTCAGTATCGGTTATGACTTTGTAAGAGAAAATACAATGTTCTTGGTAGAGCTCATGATGGATCCAAAAGGTACAAAAGTTGAGTACGACAAGATGGAAATAAAACAAACCAAAAAGTCTGAAAAGAAAGAAAATAAAGACGACGATGCCCAAAAAGAAGATACAAACTTTGAAAATTCAAAGCGCGCTCCTGTTCTGGAACGAGCATCTGTAGAAGATATAAAGCCGGTGGAAGATGTTTTGTAATAGTTTAAAAAAAAAAAAAAAAAAAAAAATTATAAAATACGGAAAACTGTGCGGGGATAAAAATTTTACTCCCGGATATTCAGGGAATATTTCTGCACGTTATAAGGATGGTATGCTTATAACGACATCAGGCTCAGCTAACGGATATTTGAAACCTAATGAAATTGTTTATACCGATTTTAGCGGTGTTTCAAAAGAAAAAAACAAAAAACCGTCAAGTGAAAAGTTTTTGCATATAGAAATTTATAAGCAGAGAGCTGATATAAATTATATAATACATGTTCATGCGCCGTTCCTAAGCAGCTTTGCATCCGCAGGAAAAGATTTGATGTCACCAATAATGGCAGAAAATGTTTTTTATTTCGGCGGCATTCCGCTTGCTGAATACGCTCTTCCGTCTTCAAAAGAGCTGGTTAGTAATACAATAAAATATTTTGATAAATACGATGCTGTGTTAATGGAAAATCACGGTTTTATAGTTGCTTCCAAGACGATTGAGGATGCATATTTAAAATTAGAGCTTGCGGAATCTTACGCTCAAGTAGTTCTAAATACTCAAATTTTAGGTGGAGCAAAGCTGCTTACTGATGAGCAAGCAAATGCCATTTTAGGTTTAAGAAAATAATTTATCCGACAAGTCTTGCAAGAAGCAGGTGTATATATACCGCATACAAAACTCCGAATAAAGCCCCGACAAATACTTGCATAGGAGTATGACCTAATAATTCTTTTAATTTGCCGCCTGCTTCAACCAAATCATGTTTGTATATATCCATGATAATTTTATTCAAGCAAGCTGCTTGCTTGCCGGCTGCACGTCTCACGCCTGCTGCATCATACATTACAATACAGGCAAATCCGATTGAAATTGCAAAAACTATTGAATCAAAACCGCTAATAAGCCCCACTGTAGTAGATAGCCCCATGACCCCTGCTGAGTGTGAGCTTGGCATGCCACCGGTTGTTGTAAAAAGTCTAACATCAATTTTTCTGTTTATTATAAGAAAAACCAAGCACTTGATTATCTGGGCGGTAATAATTCCTGAAAATGCTGTAAATATTACTTCATAGCCTGTATTATAAATTTGAGAAAAAGCCATAAAACTCCTAACTAATCATCTATTCTGGAAGATAATTTATCTAAAATCTCCGTAAATACTTGAGAACGATACTTTTCTATTATATCATAACATTCCTTAATTAGGAATCGGAACTTTCTTTTTGCTTCTTCAAGCCCGTAAAGTGAAACATAGGTCAATTTTCCCGAATTTTTGTCTTTACCTACCGTTTTTCCAAGCTCTTCAAATGATGAAATTTCATCCATGATATCATCATATATTTGAAATGCGAGTCCAAACTTTTTAGCAAAATTATCAAATTCTTCAATTGTATCGTCGTCGGCTCCTGCTCCGATTGCTCCCATCCTTACTGCAAGCCTGAAAAGCACGGCTGTTTTATTTAAATGAATAAAATCAAGAGTTTCTTTTGCTGATTTTGTAAGCTTTCCGCCCTCCGACTCTATATCAACTACCTGACCGGCTATCAATCCGTAAGCACCGGCAAATTTTGTATATTCATGTATAATTCGTAGAATCTGAGTAGAAGAAAGTTCTGTTGATTTTTCTATTATGAGCTGTGGAGCATAAGTTAGTAGCGCATCACCTGCCAACACAGCGTTTGCTTCTCCAAAAACTTTGTGATTTGAAGGTTTGCCGCGCCTAAAATCATCATTATCCATGCAAGGCAAATCATCGTGAATAAGGCTTTGTACGTGAAGCATTTCAAGCGCACAGGCAGATGGTAGGAGTTTTTTTATATCCGCTCCTAAAATTCTGGCGGTCTCTAAGCACATAACGGGTCTAAGTCTTTTTCCGGGGAGCATGAGAGTGTATTTCATTGCTTTAAAAATGTCTTCAGGATAAGCAATTTCCATATATCTGTCTAAATATTCGTCTACAAGTTTAATCAATTCTTTCATCATCAATATCCTTATATAAATTTTGTTTTAGTGTATTTCTTGCGCTTTGACGCTTTCTTGAACTTATTTTTACTGCAATTTCATTGTTATGTTGTTTATGAGTACTCTCTACTTTTTTTCCCTGAAATTTGACTTTTTCCTTATAAATTTTTGCTTCTTCAACAAATTCCAAGTAACTTTGGTATCTTGAGGGTGCGATTAAGTCTAAGTGCTCTTTTACAGCACAGCCGCTTTCTGTATCGTGAAGGCAATCTTGGAATTTGCAGTATTCTCGGTACTTGTTTATCTCAGGGAACAATTTATCTACATCAATCGGCAAAATAAAATCAAATTTGAGATTACTGAACCCAGGAGTGTCAACAATTCTGGTATTTTTGTTCAAAGAAATTATTTCACAGTGTCTTGTTGTGTGCGTACCTCTTTGAGTTTTGTCGCTAACTTCTTTTGTCCGAAGATTTAGTCCGGAAATTGAGTTAATAAGCGAAGATTTTCCGACTCCTGAAGCACCGCAAACTACAGAAGTTTTTCCTTCTAAAAGCTCTTTAAAATCATCTGTACCAAACCCGTCGAGCGCGGAGGTGAATATTATATCGTATCCTAACGGTTCGTAAATTGAAAAAACTTTTTCAATTGTACTGTCATCAGAAGATAGGTCATTTTTGTTAAAACATAGAACTGCTTCGATGTTGTGATATTTTGCAAAAGCAATGTATCTGTTTAGCTGAGAAAAATTCAGTTCAGGCTCTTTTACTGCCGAAATTATAATTATTCGGTCAATGTTGGCAACAGAAGGACGCGGAATGTAATTCTTTCTTGGGAGAAGTTTTTCGATTGCACCATTGTCGAATTCAACAAAGTCTCCCACAAAAACGGATTGTTTCGTTTTTTTTATGACTTCTCTGAGCTTGCATTCATATTCTTTGCCGTCAGAATTTATATAATAAAAATCCGAATGTATTTTAAAGATTTGTCCTTTTGCCATAACTAGATTGTAGCACAATAATAGGGATACAAAAATAGCGCAGGTAAAATATACCTGCGCTATTTTTTGAAATTAAAATTTTACCCTCTGATACCAAGCTTTTTGATAAGATCTCTGTATCCGTCAAGATTTCTTTCTTTCAAGAATGAAAGAAGTCTTTTTCTCTTACCAACCATCATCAAAAGACCTCTTTTTGTAGCAAAGTCTTTTTTGTTAGATTTCATGTGTTCGGTAAGCTCAGAAATTTTCTTTGTAAGCATTGCTATTTGTACTTCAGCAGAGCCAGTGTCTTTTTCATTTGCACCAAATTTTTTGATAATTTCTTGTTTGTTCTTTAAGTTCATTGTTTTTTCCTTTTCTTTTGCATTATATGTATTTGGCATCGACTTCCAAATCATTATAAGCACGTAGTGTGACATATTGGCGTAAGCACTCTACAATCTGTATGATATAATACTCAATTTTTATTTGCAAGTATTTGTAAAAAAAGTTTTATTTATGTTAAACTGACTTTATTATGAACAGAAAACCGATTATAGCAGTAGTAGGACGCCCGAATGTAGGAAAATCAACGTTTGTAAATAGGCTTGTCGGGAAAAGACAGTCTATAGTTGATGATATGGCAGGTGTTACAAGAGATAGAATATATTTTGATGTAGAGTGGCAGAATAAACAGTTTACTGTTATTGACACAGGCGGTATCGTCCCGGGTGATGAAGACGAAATAATGCTCTCTATTTATGATCAGGCTCGCATAGCTTGTGATGAAGCGGATAAGATTATATTTCTTGTAGACGGAGTAGACGGAGTTACGCCTGTTGACGAAGATATTGCAAATATACTTAGAAAATCCGATAAACCGGTATATTTGGCTGTAAATAAAGTTGATTCGCACAATCAAATTACTATGATTGGAGATTTTTATTCACTTTCACTAGGAGAACCTATTGCAATATCTGCTCTTCACGGTTCAGGCGGTGTTGGTGACCTGCTGGAAGAAATCACAAAAGAGTTTGAAGCAGATGACAATAAAACGGAAGATAATTCAATAAAGCTGGCAATTGTCGGCAGACCAAATGCAGGCAAATCCTCTATTGTAAATGCGCTTCTTGGCGAAAAACGCGTTATTGTTTCTGATATTTCAGGTACAACAAGAGACAGCATAGATTCAAGGTTTAAATATAATGAGCAGGAATATGTGATTATAGATACCGCCGGTATCAGAAAAAAAGCAAAAGTAGACTATGGTGTCGAAAAATTTGCTGTAGACAGAGCAATCCGTTCAATAAGAGAGTGTGATGTTGCACTCTTGGTAATTGATGCTGTTGAAGCGCAAAACGGCATTTCTGATCAGGATAAAAAAATAGCATCCATTATTACGGAAGCAGGCAAAGGTATGGTAATTGCTATTAACAAGTGGGATCTAATAGCTGATAAAAAGTCTAATTCGGTCAGTAAATTTGATAAAATGCTTGAAAACGAGATTCCTTTTTTGAGTTATGTCCCCAAAATTTATATCAGTGCAGTTACTCACCAAAGGTTGAACAATATATTTACGCGTGTATCAGAGGTTGACAAAGAACATTCAAAACGTGTTTCTACCGGACTTTTGAATAAAGTTATAAATGAAGCTTACGCTCTAAATACTCCTCAAACAATAAGAAACAAACGCTTGAAGGTAATGTACACAACTCAGGCTTCAACAGATCCGCCGACATTCATATTGTTTGTAAATTCTGAGGATTTGTTAAAAGACCATTACAGACGTTATATGGAAAATAAATTAAGGGAAGCGTTCGGCTTTATGGGCACTCCGATTAGGATTGCGGTCAGAGAGCGTTCCGAAAAAACAAAATCCAAGTAATATAAATTATGTTATTCCTGCGGGTGCTTTCCGAGTTTTATCTCTCCGCTTTTAATCTTGTTATATCGAACGCATTGTTTTAGTCTGTCATAACCAAGCATTATTCCGAGAATGAAATCTTGCTCGGGAGTCAGGTCGCAGAGCCTCGGATTGAATGACTTAACTACATTTACGCACTCTTGCTCTCCAAAATACACGTTTATTTTGTTGTTTGCAATTTCGTCGATTTTATATGCGATATTTTCTTTTTGCAGCCTGTCAGCGATGATATCTTTGTATGATGCCTTTTCAGTTGTTAGGATAAGGTTTCTAATCCCTTTTTTATATTCGTAAATATGGTGGTTAAAAACCCTCAAATCTGACATTGCAGCTTTGGAAATACTGCTTTTGCCGCCACGCATAACAGGTCTGTAGTTGATTGGATTTATGCTGTATATTTTCACGATAGT
>CACZPB010000152.1 GCA_902782905.1 uncultured bacterium | reverse complement strand
TCTGCGAAGCCTCCTCTATCTCTGCCCAATGTAAATTCAAAGATTTGAACTTCTCAGGATCCTCTAGCGAAGAAAATAATATCTCAGAACCGTTTGAAAATTTTATTACCTTGTCTATCTTGTTATAAATATAATCCTTGTCCTGAACATACCCCAAAGCCTCTAAGTGGTCTAAATAACTGACTAAAGTGGTTTTGCGGACAAGCTCATACTCTTTTGCACCAACTAAACCTTTGCAATTCGGATATTTTACCGCAAGCAAAATCCCCAAAAGAGAACCGCACCATGTCTTTCCGCTTCCATACCCGCCCTGATATATCGCAACGTCAAGCGAGTTTGAATGCGGAATCTCCAAAAATTCCTTCTGCTTATCTAATAACTTGTATCTAACCATTCAAAAAAACCTCCTTTATACAACTTTTTATCTAATTTGGTGTAAATTGGAACTAAAACAGTGGTATCTTCTTTTTCTGAAGAAAAAGAAGCAAAAAGACTTTTCATACATTGTCGGCTCGCATTCCGCAAGACTACAAGATTGTTTTGTAAATTCCAAGCGAGCCTCGAAGTAATAATTACAAGAGGGTTGATATAAGTTATAAAATGACAAAGATAGGGATTGGCGCGCGGGGGAATTTTCCCCCGCGCGCCCTTATCAGACCTTGAACATATTAAAACTTATACCAACCCGCCGGTAGCAGACACGAATGAGGCTCGCCAGTAGTTTTTAAATGATTTTGTAGTCCTATGGAATGCGAGCCGACAATGTTACGGTTCCTTTTTGCTTCTTTTTACTTCCCCAAGGAAAAAGAAGATACCACTGTTTTAGTTCCTATTTACACCAAATTAGATAAAAAGTTGCATTATATAAACAATGCAACTTTTTTTTTAATATTACCAATTACAGAATATTGTTTGGAAGCAGGCGACAGAGTTTTTCATTAGGAATCGTTTAAATTTCGTAACGCCGCTTGCTTCGAGAAGTGCGTTGAACACGTTTGTTGATAGTGCTCTGTTATTATTGACGAAATCGTGATTTTCGCACAGTACGTCATGTATAAGCGCAGGGATAAGGAATCTGTTATCAGTATTTGCGCCTATTATTCTCCAGAAGAATCTTGGTACAGAAGCCCCGTCGTAGCAATATCCTTTCGGGATAGAGAAGTTATACTCTTGTTTAGTTTTGCAATCGAGGAGTTTAACTTTCAGTTCTTTTTTGGAGACGAAGGGATATTTTTCTATAGATTTTTTTTCTTCTTTCGGCGAATCTGGCAGGGCGTATCTGACTGCAACTTGCGGAATATCGTCAAAAAATATTGCCACTTTTTTATTAGAGAACCATTTTTTCACTTTTTCACCTCCTTTTTAGACTACGAAATACAATTTTCCTGCACTGTTGTAGAAATTAGTTCTTGGAAGAATCATACGTTCATTTTCTTCATCAACACCCCACATAAGTGCGGAGCCTGTAGAGGAATATATTGAATCGATTTCTGTTTTATGTAAAACATCATAGAACTTTCTACCATTAGCATTTTGAACAGTATAGTTTGCACCTGTCCACCAACGAGAACCGTTTATGTTGATATAACATTCTTTGAGGTCGACTGACATATATGGTGGGTAATCAAATCTTGGCGTACCGATAAGTTGTTCTCCTGACCTATAGATAGGGTTATTTTCTATTCTGGTAGCTTCCGGTGTTGTAAACACAGGCGTCGTTGAAACGTATAAATTATATTCAGAACCTGTATACTCAAGCTTTATGTAATAATCAATATCCGCAGATATTATTGTAGTACCTAATAAATCATTTCCCCAAGAAGTTCCGTTTACAGATGAGTCAAAAAAGAGTAGATTTGTATCCCATTTTCTTAGAGCTATGAAACCTAAATTGTCAACACCTCCTAATATTTCTTGTCGCAAATTTATATGCTGAGAGTCAAATTTGACTTTTAATACAATTTCCCAAGGGTTGGAAGCCGGTGCAAAATTAGTTGGAAATGTTGCATAATTATTTGCAGTAAATCCGCTTATGACACCATTATTATTATTTAAATTTCCTACTGTATTTATATTTGATTTAAAATAAACTTTTTCTGATGAATTTTTGTATTCCAGTAACAGCTTCTGATAACTTTCCGGATGACCTTGATATTGATTAGTCACACCTGTTTTATACAAATAATCACCCGCAGGTTCCAGATTTGTTCTTTCTTGATAAGAAAGTGTATGGTCACAAAGAACGTGAGAGCCGATTGGCAGAGAGATACCTCCTGATGAAGGAGTAGAGCCGGATGAGGTTATAGTAACACTATCTAAGGTTGCTCCGTCTTGGTCTAATAAAGAGAGCAAGTTATTTGTGTAACTCAATGAATTTGCATACTTTGTTGTATCGGGAAGCGCTGATACTTCTGCTGCCGTTGTTGGTATATCTTCAGCACGGGCGTAACCGGAGAGAGCGGAGCTTGTAATAAACCCGCTGTCGTTAGTCAAATCGCTTGTTTTAGTAGGGACAGTCGGAATTGATGATGAGGTAATAAACCCACTGTCGTTTGTAAGCTCGCTCGTTTTTGTCGGAATATCAGAGCTTTGGGCGTAACCCGAGAGAGCTGAGCTTGTGATAAACCCGCTATCGTTAGTCAAATCACTTGTTTTTGTGGGGACTGTCGGGATTGATGATGAGGTAATAAATCCGCTGTCGTTTGTAAGCTCGCTCGTTTTTGTTGGTATATCTGAGCTTTGGGCGTAACCGGAGAGCGCGGAGCTTGTAATGAAGCCGCTATCGTTAGTCAAATCACTTGTTTTTGTTGGGACAGTCGGGATTGATGATGAGGTAATAAATCCGCTGTCGTTTGTAAGCTCGCTTGTTTTTGTCGGGATATCTTCAGCGCGGGCGTAACCCGAGAGCGCAGAGCTTGTCAAATAAACCGATAAATCGGGTTTATTTTTTATAAAAGCCTGCGAATTTGAGTCCGAAACATTCCAATCCGCTTGAACCTGCTCTGTATCTGCAAGTTCTGCCCAAACTTTTGCACTGTGAACACCTCCCAGTGCAATAACTTCAGCATCTTCTCCTTCCGCCCAAACTTTTGCTTCAGATTTATACCCGTTTGCAGAGGAAGCCGAAGCAGAAGCGTTTGTTGCACTTAAAGAAGCTGCATTTGCTGAGGCTTCAGCCTGTTCTAGGGATTCTGCGACTTCTGAAGCGTATCCTGCGGCAAGTTCGGCTTTAGTTTTGGACTCAGCCGCCCAATATTTTGAAGAATAATCTTCATTATTAACTTTGCCGTCCATTTTTATAGCCCAATCTTTTGATTCACCGCTATAAAGATTATCAATATCGTGGTAAACGTTGACCGAAGAGTTCTGCTCGAAAGCAGAAACTCTAATCGGCCTATCACCTGAATTTTCTCTTATTTT
>CACZPB010000151.1 GCA_902782905.1 uncultured bacterium | reverse complement strand
TAAAAGGTAAGAAAGGGTGTTCCTTTTCTGAATAAAAGGAACCGAAAAGACTTTAAACAACTGGTCGGCGAGGATAATAACTACTAATTTATATAAAAACTACAAACCTCGCCTCAACAATGGAACTACGAGCTGGTTGAAAAAGTTATAAAATGACAAAGTTTTAGAGTGGCGCGCGGGGGAAATTCCCCCGCGCGCCCTATCAGACCTTGAATATATTAAAACTTATATCAACCCTCTTGTAACCATCAATTCGAGGCTCGCCTGTCGTTTCAATATAATCCGGTAGTTTTGTGGAATGCGAGCCGACAATGTATCGGTTCCTTTTTGTTTCTTTTTCCTTTCCCAAGGAAAAAGAAAATATCCTTTTCCGTTACTTTTATAATATAATCATGACCAAAGGAGAAAAATTATGTTAACAGGGCCGTTTTTAGACAGGAATTGGATGGGTGAGAACAAGGATTACGAGAGTTCTGATATAGTAATGCTGGGGTTGCCTTTTGACGGAACTGTTTCGTATCGTTCCGGTTCGAGGTTTGCGCCTGAGCAGTTAAGGCTTGCAAGTTGGGGATTAGAGGAGTATTCTCCATATTTTGACAAGCATCTTGAGGATTGCAATTTTCATGATGCGGGGGATTTAGAGTTTCCTTTGGGTAACACATATAAATCGTTAGATTTGATTGAAAAGAATGTAGAAGAAATATATAGAGACGGCAAGCGCGTTTTTGGGATAGGCGGTGAGCATTTGGTAACTCTTCCTGAGATTAAGGCTGTTTCTAAGTTTTACAAAGATTTAGCAATTGTTCATTTTGATGCACATACTGACCTCAGAGAAGAGTATTTGGGCGAGGAGATGTCGCATTCTGCCGTAATAAGGCATTCAGGGAACATTGTAGGGTTTGAGAATTTGAAACAGATAGGAATTCGCTCAGGAATGAAGGACGAGTTTGAGTTAATGAAAAAATATAACACTCGTGCGCTAAAATATGAGGATTTAGACGTTTTCAAAAACAAGCCTGTATTTGTAACGGTTGATTTGGACGTTTTGGACACTTCAATAATGTGCGGGACAGGCACTCCTGAGGCTGGCGGGCTGACATTCAACGAGCTTTTGGGTTGGTTTAAGTATCTTTCAAACTTCAATATTGTCGGAGCGGACGTAGTTGAGCTTGCGCCTGATTATGACGCAAGCGGCGCATCAACTGCTGTCGCAACAAAAGTTATCCGCGAGCTTTTAATGGCGATGTAAATAAATAAATAAATAAATAATTAATACATTTCGTTTACAAAAATTACAATTTAATATAAAATTTTAAAAAAGGTCTATTTTATGATAAACACAGAGCACTTGGAAAGATGCATAGAAACATTAGAAAAATCTTATCAAATGATTAAAGATTCTGATGAAGGTTCTATTGATTATGAAGTATTTAGAAACTCTGTTGTAAAAGGGTTTGAGTTAACCTTGGAACAATCAGGAAAACTTCTTAAAAAAAGGCTTGAGCCGTATTTTGGTTCAAAACGTGCTTTGGATGAGTTAAATTTTAAAGATATATTCAGACAAGCACACAAACATTCTCTTTTAAGTGAAGAAGAAGTGGACAGATGGTTTCAATATCGAGACAACAGAAATAGCACTGCTCACGATTACGGGAAAAAATTTGCGGAAGAAACTCTTTTTCTCATTGAAGATTTTTTGTCAGACGTTAAAAAGCTAAAAACTGTAATAGACAATGGATAAATTATTATTAAAACCCAAACACCTTAAAATTTTGAAAAACATCTTTGAGCATTACTGTCCGAAGGCTACAGTTTTTGCATACGGAAGCAGGTTGAATGGAAATGCCCACGA
This sequence comes from uncultured bacterium, assembly GCA_902782905.1. Lineage (GTDB taxonomy): Bacteria > Cyanobacteriota > Vampirovibrionia > Gastranaerophilales > Gastranaerophilaceae > CAG-196. Next base: position 464 of record CACZPB010000151.1, on the reverse strand, counting down.
TGGAAGCGATTTGGACTTGGCGATAACCTTTAACGAAGAAGGGAAGTATATTTTTGAACTTCGTGAACTTATTAGTGAAAGCAATATCCCTTTTTTAGTAGATATTCACGAATATAACAATTTGCCCGATTCATTTAAAAAAGAAATTAACAAAAATTGTGTAACAATATTTTAGAAAAACTCCAAATCGCTTGCTTATAAAACATGTTTATTGTACGATTTTGTTGGTTTTATAGTCGGATAGGTTCGCCCTAGTCTGTATGAAACACAAAGTATTTAGCCGAATGTTTGATTAATTGAATTTTTATCACTTATTCACACAATCACTTAATCACTTAGTCACTCATAAGATGCGATTATAGAGCCCGTAGTAAAGTACACAGTTAAAACAAAAGGAGACAAAAGATGTCAACAGCATCACTTATCGAATTACTCGAAGCAGGCGTTCACTTCGGACACCAAAC
>CACZPB010000150.1 GCA_902782905.1 uncultured bacterium | reverse complement strand
TCAAATCCATCATTAAATTAGTTTTGCCCATTGCATCTAAACTTGTGTAACTCATTTATATCACCCTGCTCTCTGCTATTCTCTGATATTGATTGCTTTATTATACATATCATCTGCGACTTTCATTAGATTCATACTTGCAATCATTGATGTGTTAAGCCTCATCATGTCATTTAATTCGTCGTATATGTTTACGTTAGAAACTTCTGTTGCGTATTGACGAATTACGCTGTCATCACCTTTTACAATTCTCGGTTCACCTGATTCTGCGTTGAATACCATTTTGTTGTTATGTCCTTGCTCTAACGCTTCAGGATTATCAAACTGAACTATGGGAATTGTACCTATTTTTTCAGGTAGAGAACCTTTGTTGTCATAGTTTATAACATCTCCGTTCGGGCGGATTTCAAATTTATAAGAATTTGCAGGAATTTTTATTCCGTCACCAACCATCCAATCGTCAACGGTAACAAGATATCCGTTTTCTCCGCGTTTTAGCGCACCGTCTCTTGTGTACTGAATTTCGCCGTCAGGAGAAACTACCGGAATATATCCTTCACCTTTTATTGCTATGTCATAAGGATTTTTACTTACTCTAATTGAACCTTGCAAAGTATTTCTTCTGATTGCGCCGTCAATTAAGCCGTCCTCTCTCAGCATTTGCTCAAAACTTACGGTTTTATAAGCCGCAGTGTTATAGTTTGCAAGGTTATTTGCTACATAACCCAGTCTTTCAAACTGCATCGTTGCGTTATTAATGCTTTTTCTTACTACTGCTTGCATGTTGTACATAATTAACCTGCCTTTTTATTAGTTAGCTGAGCCAAGTTGGCTTATAACTTTTTGTAAATTGCTGCTCTCAATTAAGAATATCTGTCTGTTTGCTTCAAAATTTCTTACAACAGGCTTTACTGCCAAAAATTCGTTCTGAAGCGTTACGTTTGAATATTCATTGTAACCTTGCTTAACATCAGGACTTAAGACTGCCATTCCGTTTGCATCTACTATTCCCAAAAATCCCGCATCAGCAAGTTTGTTTGTTTTTTTGTCGTATACGCTTACTTTGCCTTTTGAGTTTACTACGACTTTATCGATGTTATCAGGAACAACAGGAAGTTTTATCGGCATTCCGGCATCCGATAGAACAGGAAAATCCTCTAATGTCACCAGGTTACCTTGTTTATCAAGTTTAAATCTGCCGTCACGGGTGAGTTTTACACCGTTTGTTGTTTGGACTTGAAAATAACCTTTGTTTGCAAGCGCAATGTCAAGAGGATTTTTTGATACCATAATACGCCCGACTTGATCATCAACCGTACTTGAAAGTCCGTGAATACCGATATATTCTGTCATTGTGGAAACAACAGGTTCGCGTCTTTGGAAGCCGACTTTATCAAATCCTTCAACGTTTTCGTTAATCATTCCCAAGATTTCACTTTGAACATGCATTGCTCTTATAGAAGCTCGCATTCCGGGTTCACAAAATCTTACACCGCCATTGATTTGCATAGTATTCACCTCTTTTTACATGTCCTATCGGATAATTCATTTTGATGCTTTAGTATTTTTTTGTAAAATCATCCGTTTGATGTAATTCAACATGTTTATAAGGATGAGTTTTTAAAAGTCAATATTTTGATTTATAATAAAAAAAATAGGAGTTTTATATGTTTGAAGATTTCAATGAAGTTATTTGTTTAGGAATGGGCGGTTCATACTCAGAAATCGCTAAAGACAAGCTTTTCAAAGCTTATGACTTGTTTTTATATCAACGCTCTCTTAATTCCATAAAAGAATGTATTGAATACGTTGACGAGAATGCCAACGCTGTTACAATATTGCCTGTTGAAACTACATACAAAGGAATAATAAGAGAAACCATAGATAACCTGATTCAAACAAAAAATCAAAACATTCAAATATTGGCAGAAACAATTGTTCCCGTAAACGATTGTATTCTCTCAAAAACTACCGAATTCTACAGCATTTCAGGCCTTATAGCCAATCCAAATGCACTTTCAAAATGTAAAACGTTTATAAGAGATGAAATGCCAAGACAGCTTAATGTCGTTATTGCAGAAAATATGGATGAATCAGCAAGAATGCTTCAAAACTATAACCTGACTTACTCTGTTATAGGCACGCAAAAAACTGCTGAAATTTATAACTTGAATGTACTTAAAGAACATATAGAAGATTTTCAAAACAACCAAAAACGATTTATAGTAATCGGCGATGGCTCAACTAAGCCTACAGGTAATGATAAGACGAGCATTGTAATATTCTTAAACGACAGACAAGGTGCACTTTTAGACATCGTACAAGTTTTTGTAAAATATCATATAAATATTACACAGATTAACTCAAAAATGGTTAATAATAATGCCGGAGAACAGGCTGTGTTTATTGATTTTGACGGTCACAAAGAAGATGACGTTATAAAAAAGATGCTATCTGATATTGTGCCGCTGACCCGCGGAATAAGGGTTATAGGTTCTTATTCCGCGTTTTAAGACATAAAACTTGTAAGCACTATGCAGACTTTTATCAAAGCCCCCCCTAGTTGCCTATAAACTCGTAATTTTGCTGTTTGGGTTCAAATTTCTTTGTAGGTTCTGCTTGAATTGACTTGGTAAGCGTAGTTGAAAAATCAGAAAGGTTATCTACCGAGTAGAAATTACCGCCGGTGGTTGTTGAGAGACAGCTTAATGTTTTAGAATATGCTGAAGCTAAAACAACATCTATATGTACATCTTGGCGTTTCTTCATCAAGCTTCGGGCGAAGGCGCAAGGGTCTCCGCCGCAGTTTTCACCGCCGTCAGTTATGAGTACAATTTTTTTCGGGGTTGTCTGGTCAAGTCCTGCGAAATCTTGATATACAGCTCTATCCAGAGCATAAACTAAAGGGGTAGCTCCACCGATATCAACAGAATTCATACCTGCTAAAATTGCATTTGAATTTGCCGGTATGATTGCCGTAACTTGTTTTGTCGCAGAACAAGCGCCTCTTGTTGTTCCAAGAGGGCTTCTTTCTGTTACAATAGTGAATTTATTTCCGTTTTTAACAATTTTTTTAACGTCTTGAAGCGTATGAATACTTGTCGGATTTTCGCCGTTGCTGTTATGACCGAATACTCTGAAGCCGACTCTTACATTAGAAGGAATTTGGGCGACAATTGCTGACATAGAACGTTTCGCGACACCTATCCAGTTGGACATACTGCCGGAAAAATCCATTACAATCTCTACTGTCCCGACTTGAGTGTTGTTTACCTGATTGGTTGCAACATACTGGTTTGCATAGTAGTTATTATAATAATTTTGGTTAACTGCATTTGACTGAGGCGAAACAACTTGACCTGATTGAGTTCTTACCGTGCCCGATGAGTTAATTGTATATTTTGCCGCAAAAACTGCTGTTGCCGTAAGTGCAACCGATAAAGCAATGATTCCGATGTTCTTTTTCATAAGTACTCCTTCTACAATATTATTTTAGCATAGTTTTTAAATATCTAAAATCACCTGTTGTATCTCTGTTTTTATGCTATTATTGAGGCATAACAAAAAAGGAGAGAAATATGTTAACAAAAAGTTCATCACTAAAAACAGTTTTCTCAGGTGTAGATTTTTCAAAATACAGTTCAAAAACATCTGAGTTTGTGTCGGAATTTGCATCTCGCGCTAATAAAGAAGGAAAATTCCTCAATTGGGTTAATCTTCCTGAATTTCAATTGACAAGATTGGATGACATTTATTCTATGGCATCAAAGCTTAAGACTCAATCAGGTGCTTCAAAGCTCAGTGTTATGGGTATTGGCGGTTCAAAACACACTGTTGAGCACATGCTTGGAATCAATGGCTTAAATCTTTGCGGTGAAACAGTTTTATTCTACTCTGACGTAGATTCTATAAGCTGGGAAAGATATCTTGCAAAATTAGGAGATGTTCTTTCTTCTAACTACCTAATCGCATCAAAATCAGGTTCAACATTTGAAACAAAAGACGGGTTCTTGAGAATTCAAAAAATGGTAAAAGATGCTTACCTTAAAAAAGGTCTTTCAGATGCTGATGCTGATAAGGCTACTGCAAAGCACTTTATTGCTGTAACAGATAAGAATGCTGAAAAGAGCGAACTCAGAAGAACATCAATCGAGAGCGGATGGCTCGGTGATTTGTTTATACACGACGATGTTGGCGGAAGATTCTCTGCATTTGATGACCACGCTTTATTTACTCTTGCTTTTGCAGGCATGGCTAAAGAAGATATGGCTTCAATGTTGAGAAGCGCTCAAGAAGTTTCTTCTCTTTCACTCAGTTCTGATTTAGAGCTTAACGATGCTTTAAAAGAAGGTATATTCTGGGCTGACGCTAAACTTAGCGGTATCAAAGCATCTGTTCACCAATATATGGGTTCAATGTTTGAAAACACAGTTTATTGGCACGCTCAAATGCAAAATGAATCTCAAAAAGATACATTAAAACAAATAGCAAAGGTTCCGGATGCAATGCACCACTCAGCAGAAGCACACTTTAACCCTGCTAACAAACTTGTATTTGCACTTACCGTTCCTTCTGACAAAGGTGTATGTTCAGAAAATGCAGAAGCATACATAGGTGCACTTACAAAATCTTATGAAGTTACGGGCGCATTGTTTACAGAACACGTTGAAACTTCAAAACTAGGCTTAACACCTGAAGCAGCAGGCGCTCTAACTCAACTCAGAGCTTTTGCAACATGCTATCAAGAAATAGTAGAAGCTGTTATGCAAAACAAAGAACTTCCGGAAGTATTGGATAGCGTCCTCCAACCACACGTAGAGTTCTACAAAAAGAACTTGAAGGGCGGAGTTGTTGTTCCGGGAAGAATTTCTTAATTCAATTTTTAATTCAAATGTAAAAATAAAGAAGTCGGGCTGAAAATTTTTCAGCCCGACTTCTTTAAAATCAATTAATCATCAATTAAAGCATTGAAGAAATTTCCGCAACGATTCTTGAAATATCAGGTCCGCCGAATATGGCTTCCAGAATGAGGTTAGAGTTAATTATTGTAGTTTCTCTATACTCCATAGTGTCAATATCAATTATATTGAACTCAATATAGTCATCGCCTACATAAGTAACTTTTCCGTACTCTGCTCCTGTTGCCCATCTTAAAAATACATACTGTTGTTCAAAAATTTTCAATCTGTTAATTAGCTTCATTGAATTACCTTCACCTGATGTGTATATATTATTCTTAGTTTTAATTTTGATAAAGTCAAAATTTGCGATAAATGTTATCTAAAATATACTCTCTTATTAACTTTCGGACAGTTGTTCAAAAATCAACAAGAACATTTTAGCATACAATTTTGAAGATAACAATAGGCGATGAAATTTATTGAGTAGTTTGAATAAGAAACTACAAAATAATTGACATTTACCCCTCCTCACTTTTATGCTATAATCAAACAAATGGGAGAATGGTTGGAACATGTTTGAAGAATTTCCTTTTGAGCTTGATGATTTTCAAAAAGAAGCTTGCAATTATATATCAGATGGCAAAAGTGTTGTTGTATGTGCTCCGACAGGTGCCGGAAAAACCGTTATAGCACAGCACGCAATACATTGTGCCCTAAAAGAAGGCAAAAGAGTTTTTTATACAACTCCTCTTAAGGCGCTTTCAAACCAGAAGTTCAGCGATTTTTCAGAGCAGTATGGTGCGGATAAAGTAGGGCTTTTAACCGGAGATACTTCGTTTAACAGAGGTGCTCAAATTGTTGTTATGACAACAGAGGTTTTCCGTAACATGTTATATGGCACAAACTTCGGCTCAGTGACAGACAATATGAAAGAAGTTAGGTATGTAATATTGGATGAAGTTCACTATATGAACGATGAGCAGAGGGGAACTGTTTGGGAAGAAAGTATTATTTACTGTCCCACAAACGTTCAAATTATAGCATTATCGGCAACTGTTGCGAACGCTGATAAGCTTACTGATTGGATTAATACGGTTCATTCAAAAACAGAGCTTGTTAATACCGATTTCAGACCGGTTCCGTTGAGGTTTTACTATTTTGACTCCTCTCAGCCAAATACTATTTTACCTTTATTAACACCTTCGGGAGCTTTGAATAATAAAATTAAGCCTGAGAAAAAACATTTCAGGCGCGGAAAACCTGTTCAGAAAAGGAACACGGTTAAAGATGTTGTTAGAGTTTTGCACGAAAAAGATATGCTTCCTGCGATTTATTTCACTTTTTCACGCAAAAAATGTGACGAGCAGATGGAAAAGTGTGCTGAGCTCTGCCTCGTAACTCCTCGTGAGCAAGAACAAATCAGAGAGATTATTGATGAATATATAGCGGAAAACCCGTATTTATATAAAAATAAGCATATTGAATACCTGCTTCAAGGAGTAGCTTCGCACCACGCAGGCTTACTTCCGGGATGGAAAATTCTTGTAGAAAAGCTTTTCCAAAAAGGGCTTATTAAAGTTGTTTTTGCAACAGAAACTCTTGCAGCCGGAATAAACATGCCAGCTCGTTCGACTGTTATAAGCTCAATAAGTAAAAGAACGGATAACGGGCACAGAACACTTACTCCGAGTGAATTTCTGCAAATGTCAGGCAGAGCGGGGAGACGGGGTATGGATGAAATCGGGTATGTCACAATTGTCGGGACTGCTTTTCAAACACCGGAAGAAGTTGCAGAGCTTGTTTTGAGCGATGCTAATCCTCTTGAGAGTAAGTTTGCTCCGAGTTATTCTATGGTGCTTAATTTGCTTCAAAGATTTACCTTGGATGAAGCAAAGGAACTTGTGCTCAAAAGTTTTGGGTACTTCTCGTCCAATTCAAGAGTAGAGCCGCTTCTAAAGCAGCAGGAAGAAAACCAATCAAAAATTGATGAGTGCAATTCTTTTGTCTGTTGGGCAAAGAAAACTAATCAGGATTTGTTAGACTATAACAAAATCCGAGAAATTTATGTTCAAAACAGACGAACATTTAAGACAATACAAAAACAAGAAAAGAAGAAAAACAGAGCTCTAAGTGATGAAGTTCAGGAATTTGGCCGCCAAACAAAAATTATGCTTGACAAAATGCACTCATACGAATGCGATACTTGCAAGCTTTTCAAAAAACACATGAAAAGCATAGAGGTTTTGAACAGGTATGAGGCAAAGCAAAGAGCCCTTACAAAAGAAATAGAGCGCCAAAAAGATATTTTTTGGAACAGATTTTTGTCTCACAGAGCGGTTCTCACAGAATATGGTTACTTGAAAGACGATTATCCGACAAGTGAAGGCATTATAATCTCTCAACTCCGCTCGGAAAACGAACTTTTCTTGGCTCAAATAATTTTCTCCGGAGTATTAGACGGGCTTACACCGGCAGAGCTTGCATCTGTAGTTTGCGCAATAACTACGGAAGATATGCGCGCAGACCTGTTCTCACAACTTCCGCTTTCTCCGAATGTGAGGAAAAGATTAAATAAGATTAAGGATATAAGACGCGCACTCGATAAGAAGCAGAAGGATTATGATGTAGAAGACCCTATGTACATAAACGGCTTCTACTCTCCGCTTATAGAAATGTGGACAAACGGCTCAGAGTGGGATTCAATAGTCGATGAGGTCGAAATGGGAGAAGGTGATATTGTCAGAACCTTCAAACGTGTTATTGACGTTCTGCGCCAATTCTGC
>CACZPB010000149.1 GCA_902782905.1 uncultured bacterium | reverse complement strand
TCACCGACAGTTTGACATACGTATATTAAGTTCTAATACATCAAAATATATATATTTTGATGTAGATTATATTCCTTGTTGATTGTATCTTTCTTCGTCGTAAGCGATAATTTCTGACATAGATTGCCAATTGTCATAAATTTCTTCAGGCTTAAAGTAAATATTGATTTCTCGCTCAGCACTTGCAAGAGAATCTGATGCGTGAACAATATTATATTCCATAATTTGCCCAAAATCCGCACGAATAGTTCCTACATCAGCATTCAAAGGATTTGTAGCACCAACAGTATGACGAACACTTTCAACAGCGTTATATCCTTCAATAACCATAGCAACAATAGGTGCACTTGTTATATAGTAAATTAATCTGTTATAAAAAGATTTGCCCTTGTGTTCTTCATAATGCTTTGCCGCCATCTCAGGAGTAACTTGCAAAAGCTTCATACCAACAATTTTAAAACCTTTATCCTCAAATCTTTCAATAACTCTGCCAATCAAACCTCTTTTTACACCGTCAGGTTTAATCGCTACAAATGTTCTTTCTTCTGATGCCATATCTTCTCCTAACAAATTAAATAAAATACTCTCTTGTTTTTATTAGAGCACAAAAAGGATATAAAGTAAATCAAAATAACTGGCAAATTTTATTTTTAGAGGTTTTAAATCATGTACCATGTCAATCTTCGGAGATTACAAAGCTTATAAAAAATTTGAGCCAACTTACGAAAACTGGAAGCAAAATCGTGATTTGGCTGAAGCTAAGCGCGTTGAATATTTAAGACTGCATCCTGAAGCTCGCAGCAAAGCTGATATTCAAAGAGGTCAGGCACTTTTGCGTGCAATTGATATTATGGATGAATATTCTCAAAAACGTGCTGAAGATATGGAAGTCGCTACAGAGTCCGTTATAAGCATGGGGCTTGAAGGAGCAATGTTTGGAGGTGCTGCCTTAGGAGCACTCGTTAGCAAATTTAAGCCTGTAGAAAATTTCCTGTTAAAAATATCCAAAGGAAATAAACATTCAAAACTATTAGCATTTGCTATTCCGACCGTTGGCGGTGCAATTCTTGGTACACTTGCAGCATTCCCACTTATGGCGTGGGGAGCTAAAGCTGAAGTTGCCGCTTCAAGAAAAGGGCGTTTTGAAGCAATGAGAAAAGAACTTAATCATCCGAATAATTTTGCCGTTTTAACTGACGAGCAAATAAAAGAAGCCAAAGAAAAAGCCAAGTCTATTAAACTAAAAGAAGACGAAAAAAAACGCATTGTTGAATTTGCTAAGGGATGGAAAACAATTAAAGATATGGTGTTTGACAGTAAGGAGTACAAAGCTCAGCGCAAACAATTTGAAGCAGAGATCTCAGATGACATGCAAAGCTTGGATAAAGAGATGACATCAGAAGAAATTGAGAATGCAAAACGCGATCAACAACTTTTGACAAAACTGGTTGAAAAGATTGATATTGCATCTCAAGATTATGCAGAAAATGCTGAAATGGCAACTCAAACCGCTATATTAACAGTAGGTGCGGCAGGCGGAGCGTTTTCACTTCTTTTAAACAAAATTCTAAACGCATTAAAAATAAAATCAGCAGGTAAAATATCCGCTATTTCAAACATCGCCGCAGTTGCAGCTATGCTTGGAACCAGTATCTTTGCTGCACAAATCCAGAAACAAGCTTCGCGAGTTGGCAGGTACAAAGTTAAACAAGAACTTCTTAAAAATCCGGATAACTTCGTTTATATTGATGATGCGAAAATAGACGAAATAAAAGATATAGAAGTCAAACCACATAAAAAAGAGAGTATGTTCAAATTTCTCAAAAAAGCTTGGAAAAATAATAAAGAATTTGAAAAATACAAAAAAACTACTGCAAAAGACGAAAAGCGTTTGGCTCAAGCTATTGAAAATATGGAACTTACACCTGAACAAGTCAAAGAAGCAAAAAGGCTTCAAAAAAATACGTTTAGAACGTTTAATAAAATTGATGAAAATTCTCAAAAATATGCAGAAAGTGTTGAAGCAATCGGACAAGCCGCGGAATTTCCAATTAGCTTGATATGTACAGGTATTGGCGCAGCTATTGGTCTTCCATACCTTATGAAAAATCCCAAAAACCGAATTGAAGCAGTCGAAAATTTTGCTAAATATCTTGGCGCAGTAATTATAAGCACATTCCCGTCAATAGGAATTAACGCATATATAACAAAACAACAGAAAAAAGCTTCAAGAATAGCAGATATGATAGCAATTAACGAAATGAATGATTACAGAATGTTTAAGTAGTTTCTTTTATGTCAGTGACTTCGTAAATATCCATTTTGTTGGCCTTTCCGCGAATTTCAACATCCGAAATTTTGTTTGTTTCTATAAAATCTTTTGATGCTTCGTAGGTTGATGAACTTATGAGCATTTTTGTTTTATACGTCTTATTATAACTTTCAAGCCTGCTTGCCAGATTTACAGTATCACCTATAACTGTATATTCCATTCGCTTTTCTGAGCCTATATTTCCTACAAAAACTTCACCTGTATTAACCCCTACGCCTATCTGTATTGAAGGCTTGCCTTCTTTTGCCCACTTTTCATCAAGCTCTTGAACTTTTTTCAACATTTCAAGCCCACAAAACACAGCATTCCTAGGGTGATTTTCATCCTGAATTGGTTCTCCAAAAACTGCCATCACCGCATCACCAATAAATTTGTTTATAATACCATTATATTTGGAAACAATCGGCTCCATCGCAGAAAAATATTCATTCAAAAGTTCGGAAACTTGAGATGCCTGCATATTTTCAGATAACGATGTAAAACCTCTTATATCCGAGAAAAGAACCGTAACAGTTGCTTTTTTACCGCCAAGACCTAAATTGTCAATGTTTTTAACAACATTTTTCATAACGTCTTCCGACATAAATTTTCCCATTGCGGATTCTACTTTTTCTTTATTTTTATTCTCTATAACATACCTGTGAACATAGGCTATAATCATAGCTAAAACTAGCATTACAGGGAGTGTTATTACGTTTATTACAACACCGTAATAAAAACAAGCCGTTGATACAGCAAAATATAAAAAAACAATCAAAAGCGTATAACTTATCGCTTTAACAAGCTTATGCGTTCTGATTGTAAAATAAACAAAAAACATTCCAAGAATTGTAAACAGTATATTTGCCCAATGCGGTATTCTTTTCAAAAAATCATTGTGCATAATATTATCGACAGCCGTTGCCTGAATATCGACCCCCGGATGTAAAACTGCAATTGGCGTGTTTTTATTATCGTTCAATCCGGCTGCTCCGGAAACATTACCGCCTATTAATACAACTTTGTCTCTAAATTCTATAGGATTAATTTTTGGAGTTTTACCTTGTTTTAAGGCTTCATAAGAGTCCATAATATCAATTGCAGAGTATTTTATATGAGAAAATCCGCTTGGGTACAGTTTATAAAACTTCAGAGGAACTATCAGCAGACAATTTGTTGACTTGTGTTTTATCCTATAATTTAGTTCAGGAAATTCAAAATAATCTTTTTTAACATTTACTTTTGGATTATTGTGAGTTAAAAGAAATGTTTTCATTGCCATTGAAGGGAAATATGCATCTGCATAATTTATTAAATACATGTGATTTCTATACATCTCGTCATGTGCATAGAAAGCTAAATTTCCATCCAAAAAACCTGAAAGAAGATTTGCATAACCTGAGTTTTTTACAACATTAAAATAATCATCAGGATAAGGCATAAAACTTGTATATGACATTGATAACGGTATTTCTGAATTTACATCAATAGAAAATTTATCTATAAATTTTTTGTCATAATTTGCCTCTGCTTTTCTGTCATCCCAATGCTCTACATCAAACATAAAAGCATTGATAAGATTTGGAAAATTTTTCACCGAATTAAAAAATTTTTTATCAGAGTCAGGATTTTCAACATCAGGTGCTGCAATCAAGAAATCGAATATGGCAGCTTTTGGTTTTGCATATTTTGAAAAATAATCAAATATTTTTGTATGCTCTTGTCTTTTCCAAGGCCAACGGTATTTCTGTGTAGTCTTATCATCAATTACAACAAGCACAACATCATTATGACCATATATATTTTTACCCTCATCAAACGGTAACTTTTCTGTCAAAACATATTTTGTCATAAAATCATAAGCCTTTGGTTCAACAAAGGTATATGTTAAGAAGTAGACAAAAATTAATACACATAGGATAATAATGCTAAAAAAAGCGAGTTTTAATTTTTTCATAAGCTTCCCTGAAATTTAACCACATTATTTATGATATAATGAATTCGGGAAAAAGGATACATACAAATGAGTGAAAATTTTATAAAAATGATTGGAGAAGACAAGATTTACCCTATTCTTAGGTGTAGAGATAATAATCCAAAGAAAATGATAGAGGTTGCAAAGGCTCTTGTTGACGGAGGAATAAGAGTTCTTGAATTGAATATAGAAAATCCCGCCGTATATGAAGCAATTCAGGAAGTTTCCCAATTTGCACATGTGTGCGCCGGTGGAATTATAACTTCTACCCAAGCTGATGTGGCATTAGAGTGCGGTGCGAAGCTTTTTTCATCACCAATATTTCAAATGAATTTGATAAAAATTTCCAAAAACAAACGAGTACCGTTTATTGCCGGTGCAACTACAGCCAACGAGGCTTATAGTGCATGGAAATCAAGGATACCTTTGACAAAGTTATTTCCGGCTCATGCTATGGGCGGTGTTCAGTATATTGAAGACATTCTCAGACAAATGCCGTTTTTAAACTTGATGCCTATGGGAAATATTAAACTAAACGAAGTTGTAACATATATTCGTGCAGGTGCTGTAGCTGTAGGAGTCGGCAGAGATTTTTACCAAGGCTTTGAAACAAGAGAAATTACTCAAAGAACAAAAGATATTTTGAGAGAAATAAGGAATTTCAATCAATGGAACAACAAAAAATAGATATTGCCGTAATCGGAGAATGTTTGATTGAACTCTTTTCAAACGGAACACTCGCAGAAACTTCAACTTTAAACAAATATTTTGGCGGAGATACGGTTACAACAGCTGTTGCAATCGCGCGTCTTGGAGGACAAGTTACTTATATAACAAAAGTAGGAAACGACGGTTTTAGTGAATTTATATTATCAAGCCTTAAAAAAGAAAACATTGATACCTCTTTAATTAAAGCTAATGACGAACAAAACGGAATGTATATCGTTTCAAAATCCGATGACAAAAAAGAACTCCTCTATTACAAGCGCAAAACTGCTGCAACAAAATTGTCTATTGAAGATTTGTCCGAAGAATACATTAAAAAGCTCAAGCTTGTTTATTCTACAGGCGTTGTTCAATCGCTTAGTGCAAGTTCTCGAGAGCTTGTTAGGGAAAGTTTTAGAATTGCTCGGGAAAATGAAGTATTGACGGCTTATGACCCAAATTATACCTCTTGTTTTATGAATTCCGTTGATACAAAAGAATACTTAGAAGAAATTGTTGAATATACGGATATTATTTTCTTAAGCCTGAAAGGTGATGCCGTAAGACTTTACGAGCTTGATTCCGTTGATAATATAATGAAACATTTTTGGGATAAAGGTGTAAAAATTGTGGTTATAAAATCACATATAGATAACGGATATTATACAGGATACAAGGGAGAGATTAGTTTCACAGAGTTCTATAATTCTTCAAAAGCAATTGACACAACAGCTTCCGGCGATGTATTTAACGGAGGATTTTTGTACGCAATAACAAAAGGATATGCTCCGGCTGATGCTGCAAAATTTGCTTCTGTTGTTTCCGGACTACAGACACAAAACTTTGGCGCAATTCAATCTATTCCATATCTTAATGCCGTTTTGGAGAAAATATAATGACAAAATACGTTGTTTCAGGCTACATTGGATTTGGTAACTTCGGAGATGAAGCTATTGCAAGTGTTTTGACAAAGAAATTGAAAGCTGAAGGTGCAGAGAGTATTACACTTATTTCTTCTAACCCTGAGAAAACATCAGAATTATATGATGTAAAATCTTGCGGAATGTTTGATTTTATCAAACCGATTTTTGAATGCGATACTCTTATATCAGGCGGAGGAAGTCTTCTTCAGGATGTTACAAGCATAAAAAGTCTTATTTATTACTTGGGTGTTATTTATACCGCAATGGGACTTGGTAAAAAAGTAGAAATTTTTGCCCAAGGAATAGGTCCGATTAATTCTAAAATAGGCAGATTTTTTACCAAATTTGCGCTCAAAAACGCCTCTAAAATATCAGTAAGAGATAAAAAATCTCAGGAACTTTTGCAAAGCTGGGGAATTAACTCAGAGCTTGTAAAAGACCCTATTTTTGATATAGAAATTCCACAAGCAGAAAAAAAAGAAGCCATTGGAATTCAACTAAGAGCTTTCAAGGGAGTCAGTGAAGAATTTTTGAATATTTTAGCAGATGAAATAGCATATAGTTTCAAAGATAAAAAAATAGAAATTTTTTCACTTCAAGACAGCATTGACTTGAATATTTGCAAACACTTTGAAACAATACTTCAACAAAAAGGTGTAGAAAATATTGAGATTTTAAGCAATCTGAGCATAAATGATGTTATTCAAAAAATATCAGAGCTCAAAAAACTCTATGCAATGAGATTTCACGCTAACGTTATTGGGATAAAAGCAGGCGTTGATACAGTTGCAATAAATTATGATCCAAAAGTCGAAAAACTCGCGAACGAATATAATTTGCGCATCATAGAACTTTAGGCACTTGAAAATTTGGTAAAATAAGTTAAAATAAAAATACAGGCAAGGGTGGCGGAAATCACCCAAGCCCGTTCCCATGTTAGTGGGATTGGATCCAAAGAACTATTGATATTAATATCAGTAGTTCTTTTTCGCTAATTTTGATTATCATTTTACACCTCCTTTCGTCAGCGAAAATTAATAATCAAAAAACTTTAGCCTGTATTCTAAAAACAATTATACATTATTTTAAAAATTAATCAATGTATTTACTTATTTATAAAACAGCTTGCGCTACTATTTACACCTTAACCTTCCTCATTAACAAAGTTTTCTGCTGATTCTGTTTCACTTTGTGTATAAGAGTTAATTGCTTTTCCTGTGCTTGTTGTTTTAAACTCGCCATCTT
>CACZPB010000148.1 GCA_902782905.1 uncultured bacterium | reverse complement strand
TTATTCAGAAGGAGAACGAGAAAATTTTGACAGAATTATTGAGGATATTAAAAATACAGAACAAATCGTATTATCAAATAACAAACCTGTTTATTCTCCTGAATTTATCGGAATTGATAAATATTCATACGATATTTTGCTGAATTGTTTTAAAGAATATAAATGCATAAGGAATATTTGGTTGCATGGTTCAAGATTGATTAATGAGAACCGCATAGGTTCTGACATAGATTTGATTATTGATTGTGAGCCAAAATATTACAACTCCATTAAACAATCTATTAAGAAATTGCACATACCATACAGCATAGATTGTACAAATTTGTATAAAAAGAATAAGCATTTCTTTAACGCAATGGCAATGCACCGCGGAACAAAGAAAATATATGCTTACGAAGATTGGCAGACTTTTTGGGACAGCCCCTCCAGAATAAAAACAAGACCGAATATTGTTGAGATTATCAAAAATTAATTAATAAGGATCCCAGTCACGATCATCAAAATCATAATCATACATATCAGGATCGTCATCAGAGCCGGAACTATCACCACCGTCACGGTCACTATCGTCGGCAGGTGACGACCCATTAACTGAGTCGCTTTCACTAACAGAGTCGCTTGTACTTTGAGATTCACTTTCACTAACTGACTCACTTGTACTTTGAGATTCACTGACGCTGACACTTGCCTCCACATCCGGTAAATCATCCATTGTCGGCAAATCTATTTCGGGATTTACCATTGCACCTGTTACTGCTTCATCTTCATCTTTTCCCCAGTATTTTCGCCTGTCTATATACATTTTACCGTATGGGTCTGCAGGAATTGTATCACCGCTTGCTGTTATATAAAAAACAAATCTGTCAGGAACGTTGCCCAAATTAGCATTCCATACAGAATTCGGCCCATCGCTTCCATTAACATCTACAATGACTGTTTCATAAAACCTTTTTGTAACAATCGGATCCGGTCTATATGGCTGAACCCACCACTGCATACCATTTGCAGTTACAAAATTATAATTTTCATCAAAAGATTGACTTGTTAAATCATTATCACTACTATGCACACTACAACTATGAACAACCGTCACATTATGAAAACTATCTTTTAACAAATTGCAAAATTTTACATTACCTCTATGATTCGGAGAATTATGATATATTTCGTTCTTTGTGCTTTCATAATCCAAAAGAGGGTATTTTGTGATATCAATATTATAGGTTTTACCGGATGCATCATTATAAACACGAGTAGCTGCAAAAAGCGAAGAATCTGAAACTAAAGATTTAGTTGCTGTCATGATTGAATCATATGCTTTTAAGTACATTATTTTATTTTTATCAGGCTTTACATGATTAATTATCGGTAAAGTTATTGCAGCTATTATTCCGACAATGCAAAGCGCAACAAGGGTCTCTGTCAGAGTGAATGCGGGTTTTAGAACTGCCCCCACGCAAGCACTGCGGCTATTGAGTTTTGGAATTTTTGTTCCAAGTTGTTTTTCTTTTGATAAGCATGTGTTCATCGTTTCATTATTGTAGCATATATTTTAAATTTTGTAAAAGATTCCACTTTCAATCTGTCAAAATAATCACATCTTCAAGCAAATAACTCCCGCAACAATAAGCGCCACACCCAAGACACGCATCAGTGTCAGTGCATCTCCAAACAGATACACGCCTATCAAAAAAGTACAAGAAGCGCCGATTCCGGTCCAAATTGCATAAGCTGTACCGATAGGAATTTGTTTTTGAGCCAGATAAAGAAATACGCCGCTCAAAGCCATTGCTATAATTGCGAAAATTATCCACAATATTTTATGCTGGCTCTGTGTCGCAATTTTTAACCCGAACGGCCAGCCGACCTCAAATATAGCAGCTATGAATAAATAAAACCAACTCATAGAACAATATTAGCATAAAAATTTATTTGTACCAACCAGTCAAATAAGCGTTATTTATTGGTTTTAGGGCAAAAATTATACTTGAAAAAACTTCTTTTTTCGATACAATAATACTATAGATTTTATTTTATGAAAGGATTGTATGCTGAAATTCAACTGCAAATCTTGTGATTTATCAATAATCGGAGAAACTCACGGTTTAAATTTGGCTGCCGAATTTGATAATTTTTCAGAAAAGATTTCAAGCATAATAAAAAGTCTTAATCAACGCAAAGACAAACCTAACGAATGGCTTCAATGGATGAACCTCGGCTACAATGAAGAAACTGTTTGGTACGTTAAAGAATTTGCATCTATGGTTGAAGGGCGTTTTGATAACATTTTAGTGCTTGGCATTGGAGGTTCGGCACTTGGCGGGCTTGCGGTTACTGAAGCTCTTTTAAAACCTTATTGGAATTTGCTCTCAGAAGAAAAAAGAAATAAATTACCGCGTATATTTTTCTTGGATAACATTGACCCCGATACAATAAAAGGGCTTCTTGATGCAATAGATTTAAAAAAGACATTAGTAAACGTTATTACGAAATCAGGTGATACCGCCGAAACAATGGCGCAGTACATGATTTTGAAAGACTTAATGGAAAAAGAGCTTGGTGACAATTACAGAAAAAACATTGTAGTTACAACCGATAAAAAAATGGGAGTTTTAAGACAGCTTGCCGATCAGGAAGGCTATAAAATTTTCTATGTACCAGACGATATTGGCGGACGTTTTTCCGTATTCTCATCCGTAGGTCTTGTTCCGTTTGCACTCGTTGGGCTTGATATTGACCAAATGATGAACGGAATTAAGGACATGGATTTAGAGCTTAAAAACACTGATATACGTCAAAATATCGCAGCGCAATACGCTCTTATTCACTATCTTATGTACCAAAAAGGCAAAAACATTTCAGTTATGATGCCTTATTCAAGCAGGCTTAAATATATTCCGGATTGGTATGCTCAACTGATTGCAGAATCTCTGGGTAAAGAATTTAATAATAACGGTGAAAAGGTTAACGTAGGAATTACACCTTTAAAAGCCATTGGTGCAACTGATCAGCACTCACAAATTCAACTATATAACGAAGGACCAAATGACAAAATAATAACCTTTATCCGCGTTGAAGAATTTGAAAACACACTTGAGATTCCGAAAATTTTTGAATACACTGGCGTCGGATATTTGGGCGGAAAAACAATAAATGACCTTTTAAATGCTGAAGCTGATTCAACAAAAGTTGTACTATCCGACTGCGAAAGACCAAATATTACAATAACTATAGACAAGATTGATGAGTATAATATTGCTCAACTTCTTTATATGCTTGAAGTTCAGACAGCAATAGCCGGAGAACTCTATAATATAAACACATTCAATCAACCAGGGGTGGAACAGGCAAAAAATTATACCTACGCACTTATGGGACGGGCTGGCTTTGACGGTTCGGCAGAAGGACTTAAAGAAAAACTTGTAAATGTATAACCCTACGTTATAAAAAGAAAAAGCAGCCTATAAGCCGTGTTCTGTAAGATTTTCACCTCGATAATCATCTATCTGGTACCGAGATTACTCTCGGTCTCTAGCGATTTTTCCAAGCTCGGCGGACACCTCAAGCGCTTGATTCAATCTTGCATCCGATTGGGGTTTACCTGAACCGATACCT
>CACZPB010000147.1 GCA_902782905.1 uncultured bacterium | reverse complement strand
GGAAAATAAAAAGTCAAAAACCAATTCTTTAACATTTAGGGGATTGAGTTCGACTCTTGCGAATATGTCAACCGTTAATAAGATGGCAGTAACAGACGGCGGGCTCACTGTAGGCAGAGTTACGACAGCCAGAAACAAATACGAAAAAATGGAAATGGGCTTTAAAATGTCAATGATGATGTTTTTAAACTTTGTATTTCCTATTTATTTGGCAAAAGCGCTTGATGGTTTCTCAAAAAAAGTTTTCGGTTTGAATGTTGATTTAGACCCGAAATTGCTTGGAAAAAACTCAAAAAAACTTTTAGACATAGAAATTCCGAAAGAGAACATTATAGAATTTTTGGATAAAAAGCCTAATTCAGAATTTGCAAAGCTTTGCGAAGAGTATTGCGGTGTAAAATACTTGAAAAACAGAGTTAGAGACCCTAGAGAGTTTGTAGATGTTAAAAAAGTAGAAAAATTTAAAAATGAGATACAAAAATACTCCGAAGCTCTCAAAAAAAACAGTAACGCAAAAAAATACGCTCAAAAAGCACTGAAAGTAAAATCTGCAAATATACTCGCAAATATCGGGATAAGCAGCTTTCTTTTGGCGGCGGCACTTCCTGAGCTAACATTCTTTTTAAGGAAAAAAGTTACAGGCTCAGATGCTGAACCTGGGCTTATGGGCTAATTTTATTTTCTAAAAATCAAACTCATGCCAGCCCTAAAATAATTCAAAATTTCCGAAAAACTTCTTAGATTTAATAGCGTTTTTAGGATAAATTTCGGGCGCAGATAATATTCCTTAACAGCCTTTTTATGAAGCTCAAAAATTCTTTCTTTAGATAACTTATGCGACCTTACAATCGGCTCGTAATAAGAATTTGAAAAATCTATGTCGCCGTATATTAACTTATTCATCATCGCATAGTTAAAATAATTTGTCCCAGGAAGCGGAACTGCTGTATAGAAACTTACAAAGTCGCTGTCTAACTCTTTTGCAAACTCAATCGTTTCTTTTGCGGTTTCTTCCGTTTCCCAAGGAAGCCCTATTACAAAATAATTATAGATTTTGATTTTGTTTTTCTTCAAAATTCGGACGGTTCTTCTTATATCATTCAAAGTGATTTTCTTGCCTATATTATCAAGTATCATCTGTGAACCGCTCTCTACACCAATACTACAGAGTCTGCAACCCGCCCTGTACATCCACTCTGCCATCTCCTCATCCATTGTGTTTGCTCTTGTATTGGATGACCAGGTTATTTTAAGCCCGCTCTCAATAATCTTTTTACAAAGATTTATTGTCCAATTCTTATCAATATTAAAAATATCTGACCAAAAAATAAAGTTTTTAATATTGTATTTTTCAACACACTCTTTAATTTCGGAGATTATATTTTCTGCACTTCTCATCCTCACATTTACCCCCGAAACAGGAGTCGCAAGGCAGAAAAAGCAATGATAAGGGCAACCTCTTGAGACTTTTATTACAGCCTGTACTTTTCCGTTATCAGGGCGTCTGTAAACAGAATTGTCAACTAAGTGTCTTGCAGGAAGGGGTAAACTATCTAAGTCTTCAATAAATGGTCTCTCCCCCGTTTTGACGGGTTGATGATTGTCGTCACTGTAGCAAATTCCCAAAATCTCATTATCAGGAACTCCGGATAAAATATCTCTTAAAGTGTATTCCGCCTCACCCACAATCACATAATCAATATAAGGATGTTCGTAAACGACATTTGTATTGTATGTTAGAAAAGGTGCGCCTTTAACAATTATTTTAACCTTAGGCAAAAGCTCTTTGGCTCTTGCCAAATACTCCATATCAGACTTAAATGTCGGCACCGTAATATTTGCCACCAAAAAATCAGGCTCAAATTCTAATAAATCATCAAGGAAAGAGTCTTGACACCCCTCGCCCCTACCCCCTCTTCCACAAGGGGCGAGGGAAGAAGAAACGCTGTAATCCCTAACGTTTGCCTGATAACCACATTGTTCTGAAATTGCTGCCAGATACAACAAATCCGTCGGCGGCAATGGTGGTATTACAATCAAATCTTTAACAGGCTGCTGACATCTGTCCTCTCTGTTTAACACCTCAGAAGGCGGATAAATTAAAAATACCTTACCTCGTATATTTCCCATAACTTATGCCGCTGTTTTATCCTTTACTCTTGCTGCAATAAGCGATGCTGCAACTAAGCAAACAGCACCAATTAAGAAGGTGTATTCCCAGTGGTAATTAACACCGTCAAATACTTCAAACGAGCATTTGTTGATAAACCAAGAAACAAGTGTGCAAACAAATACTTGAGGACCGGCAATAAAGATGTTAAAAATGCCCATTACAGAACCTTCTGTCCCAGGTTTAATGTATTGGGAGAGCATAGCAAAAGGAAGCGCGCAAATACTTGCCCAACCTAAACCGGAAAGTCCCATTAAAACTGCTACAAACTTAGGCTCGTGGCAAAATGCCATTCCCAAAAACGCAGCTGCCATTGAAAGCATTGAAATTATATGTACCTTTTTGTTGCCAAACTTAACAGACATTACGCCAATAGGAATTGCAACAACAAAGCATACTAAATTGAATATCGCAAAACAAATTGATGAAAAATTGGTACCTGCTAAAACCGCACTGTCATAAGACGATTTGATAACCTCATTTATCCCCGAAAGATCAGGAACACCGTATACGGTGTGAACTGCGTACTGAGTAAAATATATCATCATACACATATTCCCTATCCAAGTGAAAAATTGCATCCAGCAAATTTTACCAACTTCAGGAGAGAGTGCAAAGAAATCTTTTAAAGACTGCATAAAGTTGAATTTTTCAGCTTTTTCTTCCTCTTTTGGCTGATATCTTTTTTCTTTGATAATCAAGCAAGTCCACGCCATACCAAGAGTGAACGCCAAAGCTGCCATTATAAACT
>CACZPB010000146.1 GCA_902782905.1 uncultured bacterium | reverse complement strand
GCCTGCTCCATCCATCTCAAATAGGTTCCATGCCAGACCACACCGTATGAATCGGTGTCTGCATAATACACTCGTTGTTCCATAAAATGTTTCATAGTAAAATAATTATAGCATAATAGAAAAGGAGTTTATATGAAATTTTTACATTCAATGATAAGAGTTAAAAATATTGAAGAATCACTCAAGTTTTACACAGAACTTTTTAACATGAAACTCACGGAAAAAAGAAGATTAGATGATTGCTGGCTCTATTTTCTCTCGGATGAAACTAATACATGCCAAATTGAGCTCACATATAATGACGAAACTCCGGATGAAGGATACACAGTCGGGAACGGCTTCGGACACTTTGCTTTTGGTGTAGACTCTCTTGAGGAATTCACTCAAAAAATAAATAAACTAGGCTATAAATATCTGTATGAACCATTCGATTTAACAGGAAAAGGCTCTTTAATCGCATTCATTCAAGATCCGGACGGCTATGAAATCGAAATTATAGAAAAAGTTGAATGGTAATACTTAATAAAAAACCTCTTAACAAATCTTAATATACATGTCAATTTTAAGAAAAATTTTGACTTTATATATACAAGGGATTAAATATATACTGTTGGAGGTATAGATGAACGTAGTTTTAAGGAAAATGGCACTGCTCGAGAAAGAAATGCTCGCAAAAGAAGAAGAAGCCAGACTCTATGGGGTTACAAGCACTATTGACAATAACCTTAAAGAAAGGGTTACACGACTGATGGATAAAGTTAGGATGATTTAATTCTTAATTATCTAAAATTTTTATGAAGCCGATTTAATGCATTTTTGCATTAAATCGGCTTTATTGTTTCGAATATAAAAAAAAGATTAATTTAACCTTTTAGGATGTATATTATATGTTATACTGTTATAAAGAGGAAAAGAGGAGGGTATAATATGGCTAATCCGATTTTGAATGAAAATAAATTTCTGTCTCAAGAAAGAGTTCTTGAGGGAGAACCAATGACGATAAACGGCACATTGCAAATCACATTGTTGCTGGGTTTGCTTATGGTTGTCGGCGCAGCAATTTGCTGGTCAAAGTTTAGCGCAGGATATACTGATGTTGCAATGATTATGACAGCAGGAGGCGGAATTGTCGGGTTCATATTAGCTTTGGTCATTGCATTTACAAGAAACAAATATCTGGTGCCTGTATATGCAGCATGCGAAGGTTTAGCTCTTGGCGGTATCTCTGCTATTTTTGAAGCGGAATTCCCCGGTATTGTAGTTCAAGCTGTTGCAGGAACTTTTGCAGCTCTTTTTTCAATGCTGATTCTATACAGAGCGGGTGTTATAAAATGCACTGACAAATTCAGAAGTGTTATTTTTGTTATGACAGGTTCAATAGCAGTTATTTACATAGTGGATTTGATTGGAAGATTCTTTTTCCATACTCAAATTCCTGTAATATTTTCTGCATCGCCGGCAGGAATTTTATTCAGCTTGCTTGTAGTTGCAATTGCATCTTTGAATTTGATAATTGATTTTGATTTTATTGAACGAGGCTCAAAAATGATGCTTCCAAAAGATTATGAATGGTATGGTGCTTTTGGACTTATGGTAACACTAGTTTGGGTGTACATGGAAATTTTGAGACTGCTTGCAAAACTAAACAGAAAATAGTTAGGGAAATTATAAAATGATTATTGTATATTGTTCAACTGCCTTCATTCTTGGAGGAATAATTTCGGCTCTCATTATGAGTTCTATTTATTCAAAAAAAATGAATTTTAAGCAGGAAGAATTGGTAAAACTAAAAGCTCAAGCCGAAGCTGCGGATAATCTTCAAGAAATTATCAAGCGTGATTTTGTTCGTCTTGCAAATGAAACTATTAAAAACGAACAGGAAGATTTGAGAAAGCAAAACAGAGAAGCTCTTGAAGAAAAAATCCTTCCTCTTGCAAAAGAGCTTGGCGAATTTAAGGCAAAAATTGAAAGGTTTAACCTGTCAGGAGTCGAAAACACTACAAAAATAGTTGAGCAAATCGGCAATCTTGAAAAAAATAACAAAATAATAGAACAAGAAGCAAAGAATTTGGTTGACGCTTTGACAAAGAATCAAAATGTAAAAGGTTCTTACGGAGAAAATTTGCTCGATACAATCCTTCAATCCTGCGGTATGCAAGAAGGAATTCACTATACAAAACAGTTTGTAACAACATCTGCAAATCTTAAAGATGATACCGATCACATAATAAGACCTGACGTTGTTATAAATCTTCCGAATGACAGACATCTTATCATTGATTCAAAAGTTACTCTGACAAGTTATTTGGACTACATAAAAGATGCCGACAAAATAAAAGAGTTCAAGAGTGAAGTCAAAAAAAGAATAACGGATTTGTCTAACAAGAACTATCAAAATGCAGGTGATTTATCTCAACCGGATTTTGTTCTTATGTACATGCCGGTAGAAACTTCCGTTAATCTTTTGTATGAGGATTATGACCTGATAAATATGGCATATAAATCAAATATTATTATTGTAGGAACTTCATCACTTTTAACAACAATAAGACTTGTAAATCAGCTTCTTGCTCAACAAAAACAAACTGAAAGCATATCAAATATAGTAAGCGCAGGAACAAACCTGTATGAAACGTTCGTTCAATTCTGTGAAGATTTGATGGATGTTCAAAAACGTTTTGAAGGGGTTTCAACTCAATTGAATAAAACCATAAACAGATTCAGACGAAACAGCAAAAACAAACCAAGCCTTTTCTCGCAAGTAGAAGCGCTCAAAGATTTCGGGATAAGTTCATCCAAAGAAATCCCTTCAGCATTACTCTCTGACTCGGAAGATTCAACCGAAACAGAAGAAGTTATGGAGGAGGTTCTGACAAATGGCTAAAATTCTGGTTATTGACGATGATAGTGCTATAAATGAGCTTATAAAAATAAATTTAGAATTAAAAGGGTACGAGGTTGTTCAAGCTTTTAACGGCGTAGACGGATTTGCGAAAGCAAAGCAGGAAGAACCTAATTTAATTGTTCTTGATGTTATGATGCCGGAAGTTGACGGTTTTACAGTGGCTCAAAGAATCAGGCAGTGTGCTGAAATTGCCGATACTCCTATTATTATGCTAACGGCTCTGTCAGAGCTTAAAGATAAAGTTAACGGCTTTGACATCGGAGTTGACGATTACCTAACAAAGCCGTTTGAAATAGACGAACTTTTGGTAAGGGTTAGAGCACTTTTAAAGCGTACAAAACAAATTCCGAAATCTTCTGCTGTTCGTGAGCTTTTGACTTACAAAGAGATTACATTAATTCCTGAAACATACAGTGTCAAAATAAATGATAAAGAACAAAAACTTACTCCGATTGAGTTTGATATTTTCAACCTTTTGTTTCAAAACCATGGCAACATGGTCTCAGGAGCAAAACTTCTCAAAGATATTTGGGGATATGAGCCTGATGACAACGTTGAAACAATAAGAGTCCATATAAGGCACCTGCGCTCAAAAATTGACAAGATAGCAGATGGAAAACAATACATCGAGACCATATACGGCGGCGGATATAAACTTAATATTTAAGTTTTGTAACGAAAATTGCGGCATGCGAAATTTGGCATCTTATTTTTAACTTTATATATATACGAGAGATGTAAGAATATACGTAATACACAAGGATGGAGTTAAAAATTTCATGACCGACAATTT
>CACZPB010000145.1 GCA_902782905.1 uncultured bacterium | reverse complement strand
TAAATATAGTTTGGATATTTTCGTCAAACTACTCCACTTTATATAAAAAAGGAGAACACATAATGGAAGCATTAAAAGAAGGCTTTTTCATTATGGTAATAGGCATGGGAACTGTTTTCATGTTTCTTACCATAATGGTTTATGCAATGAATATTTGCAAAAAAATATTAGATGTTGTTAATAAATATTTTCCGGAAGAAGTACCACCGGAACCCCAAAAGAAGCGAGAAAAAACTGATAATGATGCAGAAATTGCACTTGCTATTGCCTGTGCAATTCATAAAGGAGCAGGGGTAAATGGAGGATAAGTTATGTTAGCAAGTTTTATTTCTGAAAATAGTGTGGCAATATCAGCCTCGCTGCTTATAATTTCATATATTTTTATTGCACTGGAAAAAATACCAAAGGTTACGATTGCACTTCTTGGGGCAGGGATAACTTTATTGCTGGGGTTAGTCAGTCAGCATAAAATGATTGGCGATATCTTAAATCCACATTATTTTGTTAATTTTATTGATTTTAACGTAATATTTTTACTTGTTTCGATGATGATAATTGTAAATATATCAACAAGAAGCGGTATGTTTAATTGGATTGCGAATGAATTACTTAAAATGACAAAAGGTCAACCGATTGCTATCTTTGCGGTTCTGGCAATTTTTACTGCGGTAACAAGTGCATTTTTAGACAATGTTACAACTGTTATCTTGATTATGCCAATTACTTTCTTCGTTGCTAAAAAATTGGATATTAATCCGATACCGTTTTTATTAGGAGAAGTATTTGCTTCTAATATCGGTGGAACAGCAACACTAATCGGGGATCCTCCGAATATCATTATCGGCAGTGCAGCAGGTTTATCATTTATGGACTTTGTTAAAGTTCTAACGCCTGTTATTGCAATAATTCTATTTGCGGTAATAATATTTCTGACTTTCACATTCAGAAAAGATCTAAAAACCTCAAAAGAAAAAATGCAGGAAGTTGTCAATATTGATAATTCAAAGACCATAACTGATAAAGCTTTAATGGTACGTTCAATTGTTGTTTTGGGCTTAGTAATATTGGGCTTTGTAACCCATGATATTACACATATAGAAACTTGTGTTGCAGCTATGGTTGGAGCAAGTGTACTTTTATTATTCGAAAAACCGACTGAAATATTAAAGGATGTCGAATGGAATACAATATTTTTCTTTATCGGCTTATTTATAATAATCGGTGGTGTAGAAGCCTCAGGCGGTATAAAGCTTATGGCAGAGTGGATATTGAAAGTAACACAAGGTTCTCAAGCAGCGGCATCAATGCTTATACTTTGGGCATCAGGTATAATTTCAGGAATAATAGATAACATTCCATATACTGCAACAATGTCCCCAATGCTTGTAGAGATACAAAAAACCATGGGTGGAGAATATACTATTCCGCTTTGGTGGTGCTTGTCTTTAGGGGCATGTCTTGGCGGTAATATGACAATGATAGGCGCTGCGGCCAATGTTATTGTATCAGAAAATGCTGCAAAAGAAGGACATCAAATTAAGTTTATGCAATTTATGAAATACGGTATTGCGGTTGTCGCCATTTCATTAACTATTGGCTCAATATATATTTACACAACATTTTTAAGCTAAGAAAGGTAATTAAATATGGAAGATAATAAAGAAAACAAGACTAAGCGCGTTACAAATGAAAATTCAGGCAGCAGCGTTATCGGGCCACTTGTGTTTGTTGTAGCGGCTGTTGTAATAATGTACGTTTTAGCAAAATTTATAGGATAAATAAAATCTGATAGAGGCGCAAAAACGAAAATAAATTTTTCTCATGTGTGGCACTGCCAATAAAAATAAATTTTGATTTCAGTTTATAAACGGCATATTACTAAAAATCGCATATAAACGATAATTTGACTGTTTTTAATTGAAATTGTGTCTGAAACGGCAGTGCCTACTCTTGAGAAAGTTCAAAAATGAGTTAAAATGATAGTAGAGGTTTTATCAAGTGAGCTCAATCACCCCTATCGACAGCACAAATTATGCAGTAGACACGAGTTTGTTTCCCGTCCAACCGATGGACACGCTTCCTCGTGAAATTGCGCCTGTCGAAAATTTGGATGCCGGTAAACGTGACACTAATGCCGATTATGAAGCAGCCAAGTCTGTAATTAGTAATTATTATCAAAATATAAAGCCTGAAAACTTTAGAACAGATTTCGGGAGTAATGTTAAAAATGCAGCGCAAGATTTAGATAATGCAATGGTTTCAGCGGTTGAGCACGGATTCAATATTCAAACCGCCATGAATATTCAAAGCGCTAAAGCAGCATATTTGGCTAATATCAACGTTTTTAATCAAGCACAAAAAACCACTTTTGAAATCGAGGTTTAGAGCCCGAATAACCATTTGAAGAAATGGTGAGTAGTTGTGTTCAAGCATGCCATAAATTGAATTATTAAAAGCAGAATGACCAAAAGAATTATCTGCGGTGACTTAACATTAAAGTATTCGTGTACCTGCGTAACACGGTCTTTGTATGTGTCAATAAAATGGCTTAAATATAAGATGTTAAAAATTGCTACATAAAATGGGTTTATCTCTAAATTAACATTGTATTTCTTTTGGGTAAATTTTTGGATAATTCTAAGAACTCTATAAGTTAGTGCAATGTAGACTCCGATTTGGAGAAGTACAATCAGAGAAAGAATCCATGATTGAGCGTTTTGTGCTAAATAGAAGAAATACAAGAAAATGTTTAATAAAAGTAAACCAAACAACCAATTAACTTTTATTCCGTCTTTAGGATTATTGACGAGTTTGTTTACCGGTTTAATGTTTGCAAAAAACCAAAAAGTACTAAAAAGTCCAAATGTTAGGATGTTGAGCGCAATAAACGGTGCAAATGCTTGAAACCTGATTTCAGGCAGCTCGGGTTCTGCAAACAAAGCATCACAGTGAGGACACTTGTAGGCGTTTACTTCTATAAGATTTCCGCAAAATGGGCAATTGATTTTGTTTTCTTCTGTCATAGCTTCCTCATTTACATGAGTATTTTATCATGCTATATATTCTTAGCGCAATACTTCTCAATAGGGCAAACGGAACAATTCGGTTTTACTGGCTTACAGACATTTTGACCGTGAGTTACTATTAGAGTATTTATATCAATCCAATATTTTACAGGAAGTTTTTCTCTCAGTGCAAACTCAGTTTCTTCAGGATTTTTTGTTTTTACATATCCGAGCCTGTTAAAAATTCTGTGAACGTGTACGTCTACGCAGATTGCAGGCTTGTTAAACCCTCTTGCAACTACAAGATTTGCGGTTTTTCTTCCGACTCCTTTAAATTTACATAACTCATCAATTTCGTCAGGAACCCTTCCTCCAAGTTCTTCATTAATCCGGCGAGAGAGTTCAACAATTTGCTTTGCTTTGTTTTCATAGAATCCCACCGGATAAATAGCTTTTGCCAAATCTTCAACCTTAATCTTTGCCATATCTTTCGGGTTATCAGCAAGTTTAAGCATTCGAAGTGTCGCAGGATAAGTTGTCTTATCATTGGTTCTAAGGCTCAAAATACAGGCAATCAAGACAAGATAAGGATCATTGAATGAATCCATTAACCCAACAAATTCACTTTTTTGCTGCTTTGCGTCTTTTAATTTTTTAACAACTTTGTCTATATCAAACATTTTGTTCATATTGTGATTGTAGCTCAAACAAAATCTGTTTTTTATTTCGTAGGTTTATCTATATGTGTTCTTTTTTACAAAAAAGAACCAAAAAATTTCTCACCAATTGTCGGCTCGCATTTCTCAATACTACAAAATTATATAAAAACCCCATGCGAGCCTCTTTCGTCGATATTACAAGATGGTTGGAATATTTATAACATGATAAAGATTTAGTGTGGCGCACGGGGGAATTCTCCCCCGTGTGCCCTTATCAGGTCTTGAGTATATTAAAACTGATACTATCCTACTATTAGCAGACATCAAAGAGGCGGCTTAGTAGTTTTAAAATAATCATGTAGTATTAACTTAAAAGCCGACCCAGTGTTCTTTCCTTTTTGCCTACTTTTTCTTTTTAGTAAAGAAAAAGTAGGATTACATGCGCTCAGGTGCTGATACAGCAAGGATATCCAGTGCGTTTTTGAGTGTTGTTTTAATTGCAACCATTAGTGCAAGTCTTGCTCTCATAAGTTCTTTGTCCTCACCGATTACGCGGTTAGCGTTATAGAATGAGTGGAACTCTTGAGCAAGTTCTTGAACATAGCGGCAAATTGTGTAAACGGTTCTGTTTTGAGCTGAGAGTGCAATTACTGATTTGAATTCTTCAAGCTTTAGGATTAGTGATTTTGCACTTTCTGTTGTTTTGAGAACCAAGTTTTTGTCAAAGTTGGAAATCAAGTCATCAAGTTCTTTTTCACTCATAGGAGCAGGAGACTTTTCTCCTGTTTCAGGGTTAAGTTTTTCTGAAACGGCATTTCTTAATATTGAGCAAACGCGTGCGTGTGCGTATTGGACGTAGAATACAGGGTTTTCGTCTGTAGAGCGTTTTGCAAGTTCAATATCAAAATCAAGCGTCATATCAATGTTTCGCATAATCATCCAATAGCGGGTAGCATCAATTCCGACTTCTTCAACCAAATCGTCTAAAGTTACCATGTTTTTACGTTTACCCATTCTGACTTCGTTTCCGTCGATAACAAGGTTAACGAGTTGTCCCAAAAGAACTTCGAGCTTGTCAGGGTTATAACCGAGCGCTTCGAGGGAAGCTTTTACGCGGGCGATATAACCGTGGTGGTCAGCGCCCCAAATGTCAATCAGCCTGTCAAATCCGCGGTCAAATTTGTCGGCGTGGTAGGCAATGTCTGCTGTCAGATATGTATTTGAACCGTCTGCTTTTTTGATTACGCGGTCTTGGTCATCGCCGTACTCAGTTGATTTAAACCACATTGCGCCGTCTTGCTCATACAAAAAGCCTTTATCCATAAGCTCTTTATATCTTGCTTCAACTTTGCCCGATTTATGCAAATCAAGCTCTGAATAAAATTTGTCAAAATGTACTCTAAAGCTTTCTAATAGAGCTCTTTGGCAAGCTTCCATTTCTGCTTTTGCAAAATCGCAAAGTGTTTGAAGTTCAACATTGTGAATATCTACGCCTTTATTCTGTTCTAAAAATTTCTTAGCTACAGGAATAAGGTACTCTCCGGGGTAGAAATTTTTTCTCTCAATTTCATCTGTAGGGAAATCAACATTTTCGCCAAGTTCTTGTTGAATTCTTATTCTAAGTGAATTTCCGAGCTTTTGTATTTGGCTTCCCGCATCATTAATATAAAATTCTTGATAAACTTCATGTCCGTAGAATTTAAGAAGGTTAGCGAGTGCGCTCCCCATAGCAGCCCAACGACCGTGACCGATGTGGAACGGGCCTGTCGGGTTAGCAGAAACGTATTCAAGCAGAATTTTCTCTTTGCCCTCACTTTCTCCGCGGCCGTAGTTTTCTTTTTTAGCAAGGATTTCTTCTATTGTATTTGCAAGCAGGTTGTCGCTGACTTTAAAGTTTATAAACCCTCCGACAACGGATGCTGTGTAATCTTTTTGACTAAGCTCGTTCAAAATAGCTTGAGCAATCATAGGCGGTGCAATACGTGCAGAGCGTGCAAGCGAGGAAACATTTACTGCGAAATCACCGAATTCAGTATTTTTAGGCTTTTCAATAAGCAATGAGCCATTTGTATATTCGCTCATTTGACCTAGTGTCTTAGCGCTTATTGCTTTGTTTATTGCATTTTCAACTTCACTTAAGAAAAAATCTTTTAACATAATATTCCTCGCTTAAATTGTATGTAGTTTGATTATAAAATAAACATGATACAAAATGTATACAATACCACCCAAACAATATTTTCTGATATAATGTTTTTATGACAAAGTTTTTGTTGATTAGTGAGGATAGTGAGAAGGAGAAGGTAGTAAAGTCTGTATTCCAATCAGACGAGGTCTTGACCTGCACAGATGAAACTTTGATTTTTGATATCCTCAAGGTTGAAGAACCGGATATTGTTATGATTGATGGTGATATAGAAAATCTTGACCTGAAGCCTCTCTGTCGAAAAATTAAACAATTCCCTGTTGTTATGCTGCTTATAATAGGCGAAAAAGAGCATAACAAGGATGTTACGCATAATGTCAATTTGTTTATAAAGGCTCCGATTGACGGCAAACTTCTCTCTGATACAATAGATTCAAGTCTCAGAACCCGTCAATCACTTTTAAAAATGGCAAAATCCAACCAAGAACTGGCTGCAAGCCTTTATCAACTAAACGTTTTGTATAATACAAGTTCTCAACTTGCAGGTTCTCTGGATAAGGATAAGCTTATCAAAATAATGATTGAAGGAATTGAAAAATCTTTGAATTTTGAGCTTTCTTGCACGCTTATGTTTCGTTCTGAGCGCGAACCCGTCTTGATTATAAACTCACTATACAAAGTTTCTGACAGGCTTTTAGAGGCACTCAAACTTCGTGCAATTTTGAGCTACAAATCTCTTTTAAAAGATCCGCCTTTCGATATAAAAATCGGTAATTTGAAAATAGAAAAAAATATTAAACACAATATTCAAGAGTATGATTTTTCAATACTTAGATTTGACAATCTTTTTGCACCTATAGTTTTGAATGAGGAATTTTTTGGATTTACTGAAATTTATAGAGAAAAACCATTTTCTACAGAGGATGCAACTGTGTTTCAAACTCTTGTGCAGCAGGTTGCGATTCCGCTTCAGAGCGCGTCTTTTACCCAAGAGCTTAAGGCAACCAACAGAAAACTCCAAAAGTTGGAGCGCCTGAAATCCGAATTTATTTCGATTGTCTCGCACGAACTTCGAACGCCTTTGACTGCAATAAAAAATGCTATGGATATAATTTTGAGCGGTAAAGCCGGAGATATGACAGAGAATATAGAAAAGTTCGTTTCTATGGGTAAGCGTAATGCAATAAGGCTTTCAGGCATTATTAACGACCTTCTTGATATTTCTAAAATTGAGGCGGGGAAAATGGATTTCAAATTTGAACTTATTCATATAGAGCCGGTTATTGAGTATGTAAAAACGAATTTGACAGAGGTTGCAAAAGAAAAGAATTTAACAATAAAATATACTCCGTCAGGCGAAGATGTAGAAATTTATGCTGATTCTAACAGGTTGGAACAAGTGCTTACAAATCTTGTTTCAAACGCAATAAAATTTACTCCTGAAGCAGGTGAAATAGAGATTACATCAAAGGTTGTTAATGCAAGAGAGCTTCAATACGACCACTGTTTTGAAGAAGATATCAAAAAGCTTCAAGGGAATTATCTTCAAGTTTGCGTAGAAGATCACGGTATCGGCATTGAGCGTAAAGACTTGAATCACGTATTTGACAAGTTTGCTCAAATAGAAAACTCACTTTCAAGAAAAGTCGGCGGTTCAGGGTTGGGGCTTCCTATCGCAAGACAGCTTATGGAATCACATAACGGTGCAATTTGGTGTGATAGTGAGATAAACAAAGGATCAAAATTTTATTTTGTTATACCTGTTGCAAACGATAAATCAAACTTTATGACGTTAAGGAAACAACTTGTTCAAAAAGCACGCTCAAACGGTACGACAGTCGCTGCCATAAAAATAAAATCGACAAATGAAACAATAGAGAAACTTTTGAGAGAAAATAATCTGCTTAATAAAACATATATGGCTAACTCTCTAATTGAGCATGAAGGATTGATGACAACACTCACAATACTACTTATGGAAGGCGATAAACCATCGGCAGAATTTTTGAAGAAAAAAATTGACTCTGTGGTTGAACAAAACAAAGATTTGTATGGAGAATGTGATATAATGTATTCATACGAGATTGAAGGAGATATACATGAAAAAGATTCTTATAGTGGATGATGAACAAGATATCGTTGAAAGCTTAAAATTTGTTTTAGAAGTCTCCGGTTTCGTTTGCTATACAGCTTTTAACGGCGAAGACGGTTTGAAATTGGCAAAAGAGATTATGCCGGATTTGATTATTCTTGATGTTATGATGCCAAAGATTAACGGATACAAAATTAGCCGTTTATTAAAATATGATGCAAAATATAAAGATATTCCGATAATTATGGTAACAGCCCGTTCACAACTAGAAGACAAAATGATTGGTGAAGAAACAGGCGTAAATGAATATATTACCAAGCCCTTTGAGCTTGATGCAATTGTGAAAAAAGTCGAAGAATATTTGGGAAAAGCAGAAGGTTAAGCAAAAATGAAAGGAAAAATAAGCAAATAGTATCTAGGAGAATGATATAAAAACCACTTATTCACTTAGTCACTTAATCACTTATTCACTTGATATTATGGAAACAATTACAAATAAAACTCTGGAAAAATTAAAATACGAACTGGTTAGAGACGGAATAGTAGCCTACGAAACGTTAGAAAAAGCAGAAGAACTCGCAAATGTTCAAAGAATAAATATTGGTCAAGCGCTGATTAATTCTGGGGTTCTTGAAGAAGATACTCTCTTGAAATTTTTAGAGAGCAAACTTCATATTCCTTACGTAAACTTGGAAGACTACACTCCCGATCCGAAATGTTTCAAATACATTTCTTTTCCGGATGCAAGAAGATATAAAATCATC
This sequence comes from uncultured bacterium, assembly GCA_902782905.1. Classification (GTDB taxonomy): domain Bacteria; phylum Cyanobacteriota; class Vampirovibrionia; order Gastranaerophilales; family Gastranaerophilaceae; genus CAG-196. The sequence goes on along the minus strand of CACZPB010000145.1, from coordinate 1,314 downwards.
CCGCTTTTTAAGATAGAAGATGTTTTGACTGTTGCAATGTCAGACCCGCTTGATTTGTTTGCAATTGATAAAATTATTGAAACGGTAGAATGTTCTATAGAACCTGTAATTTCTTCAGAAAACAGTATAATGAAGAAGATTGATGAATACTACAAAGTTGCAGATACAGTGGATAGCATATCTTTGGAAACAGAGGAAGGCGAAACTTTCGATTGGACAGAAGAACTTCATAGCGAAGAAGCAGGCGAAGAACATATTCAACACGTAATAAGAGCAATACTTAAACAAGCAATTATAGAAGGAGTTCACGAACTTAATTTTGAACAAGTTGAAGAAGGATTGAAAGTCGTATTTAAACAAAACGGCGAAGTATACGATAAAGGAACAATACCGGCAATTCTTAATTCAACTTTTGTTTCAAAACTAAAAACTCTTTCAAGTCTAGATGCTTCGGTTTGCGAAATTCCGCAGCTTGGCAAACTGGTATTTAAAGTGGAAAATACAATGCTTATAGCTTCAGTTTCTTCATTTCCGACAATTATGGGCGAGAGGATTTCTCTAAAAATCTATAAGCCACCGCAAAAACTTGAGAAAATTATACCGGATGAGAAAGCAAGAAGCATTATATCGCACGCACTTTCTGCCCCCGGAATTATCCTTGTGTGCGGCTCTCCACTCAGCGGTAAAACACATATTATTTACTCACTCCTTATGGAAACTGTGGCAACCGGTAAAAATATCATGACAATAGAATCTATTGCCAAATACGAACTTCAAGGTGTAAACCAGTGCGAACTTAATGAAAATATCGGGTTTAATATGGATAAGGCCCTCAGATTTGTCGAATTCCAATCTCCTGATGTAATCTATTTGGAAGGTATAAAAACCCGCGATGCTTTCGAATTTCTGTCAGAACTTTTCTATAACGATAAAGTTGTGCTTACAGAATTTATGGCAAATAATATGACAGACTTGAGACAAAAACTAGCATTCGAGGATTTTCAATCATTCAAATCCCTAGTATCCTGCCTGATATTTATTCACTCAAAAGACAGTATAGAAGTTTTTGATAAAACAACTCTTCAAAAATATTTGGCTTAACTTGTTGTTCCTGTTTGCTTCTTCCTTAATTGCAAATAATGTTCAACTTGTAGCAGATACGAATGAGGCTCGCTTGTAGTTTACAAAACCATTTTGTAGTCCCATAAAATGCGAGCCGACCAAGTCTTCTTTTCTTCTTGGTTGTCGGCATTAAACGTGTCTTCGGTTTTTGCCTTCTGTGCTATTCGCACCTTCGGCAAAAGACCTCCGCAC
>CACZPB010000144.1 GCA_902782905.1 uncultured bacterium | reverse complement strand
TTTCACGGTGTAGACAGCGATTCGAATTCGCTTGGGGGTACCATATAAAAAAAGAGAACCTTAGGGTTCTCTTTTTTTATATGTAGAAACACAAAGAATGCCTTTATTACAGTTATAAAACAGTATTTCGTGATAATATTAAGTCGGAGCCATAATGATGAAAACATATACCACAAAAGGATATATCAATGCTATTCTTGCGGCAGTCAGCTACGGTACAAATCCGCTCTTTGCCCTGCCAATGTACTCTCAAGGTTTTGGTGTTAATTCTGTACTTTTTTACAGGTATTTGTTTGCAGTTTTAATATATGGATTATGGCTTAAATTATTTAAACGCATCTCTTTTAAAATATCTTTGAAAGAATTATTTATACTGTTTGCGTTTGGGATAATATTTTCTCTCTCATCCGTATTTTTATTCGGAGCATTTACTTACATACCATCGGGATTAGCATGCACAATTTTGTTTGCGTATCCGCTAATCGTAGCTTTAATTTCAAGAATATTTTTTAAAGAGCATTTACCAAAAACATTTGGCTTGCTCTTTGTTTTGTAATATTTGGAATAATGTTGTTATATGATGGCGGAACAGTCAGTTTAAATATTAAAGGTGTAGTTTTAGTACTTTTATCAGCTTTTTCTTATGCAATTTATATGGTAGGGATAAAACAGGTAAAGTTTATCAGACACATAAAGCCTGATAAATTGACTTTTTACGTAATGTTATTTGGCTTGAGTGTTTATATATGGAATTTAAATTTTTGTACGGAATTGCAGCCGCTTAACAATTTATTCACTTTAGCTTGTGCATTTGGACTTGCAATATTTCCAACCATCATTTCTCTTGAAACAATTACATTTGGAATTAAATTTATCGGAGCCACAAAAACTGCCATAATCGGTGCATTAGAACCATTAACGGCATTGTTTTTTGGAGTTCTGCTTTTTGGAGAAACTCTTACTTTTAAAATACTTTGCGGAATCGGATTGATTTTATCAGGTGTAATTCTGGTTATTTTAAATAAAAATAGGAGTTAGTAAAATACCCACATGGACATAATTGTTAAATTCGGTTATATTGCGTCTTTTTGTGAAAAACGATAAACTTATACCCGATAAATAAAATTATATATTTTTACCCATATTGTATGCTTGTTCTAACAAATCCTTCCTGTTTTGAACATCATTAGGGTTGTCAAGTCCGCCTGCTTCGAGATATCCTTTTAATTCTAAATTGTCAAAGCAAGCAACCCAGCCTTTGACGCCATTCAGTACCGTTTGAACAACGCCTTTAGAACTGTCAGCAGATGTAGTAATTACATAGGTCTCAGTAAAATTTTTACCTGATGCAAACAGTGAATTTGCTCTGTCGATAAGTGTTTTCATCTGTCCCGACATTTCATAATAATAAATGGGAGTTGCCCATACAATAACATCCGCGTCTTTCATTTTTGCAGTAATTTCATTTGCGTCATCATTTATCACACAATGTCCGAGTTTTTGACAAGCAAGACAGCCCTTGCAAAATTCTATTTTTTTATCTTTTAATGTTACAAATTCAACTTTATGTCCTGCATCAAGAGCGCCCCGTTCAGTTTCGTGAGCTAAAATTTCAGAATTAGCATTATTTCTCAGGCTTGTAGATATTATCAAAACTTTTTTCATAATTTCCTCCGTTAATTTTCTTTATCTTTTTAGAAAGTGCTTTTGAATACAATCCAAAATAGTTTGAGCATAAATATCATGTTTTCCGTAGAAAATATGACTTGCTCCTTCTACTTCTATAACCTGATTTAATTCAGGATTTTTTGTCCATTGGTTCAACTGTTCCATAAAAGATTTTGGGCTATTGCCTGTTACGGAATCCTTTGAACCAATTAGGAATGTTCCGTTAGGTTTTATGTTATAAAGAGATTTAGCTTCTCCTTTTTTGCTTAATACCGGACAATTTTTAAGATTTTCGGCGTTATAGAAGCCAAGAACAGTATTTGCTGTCATAGGAGAAAATCCGCCGAATAAAAACGGAAGAATATCATCTCCCCTGCCTTCTTCAACCCACTTTTTAGCCATATCAAAACAATTATCAATATTTGGCATAACTTCCCACCAGTGCATAATATCAATAGGGCAGGAGACAATAAAATAATCTACAAAGTTGTCTGGAGTATTTCCAAGATAATTAATAATTTTATTTGAACCTAAAGAATGCCCTGCAAGGATTATTTTCTTGTAACCAAGTTCCTTTGCTTTAAGAACCCAAGTTTCAACATCTTCATACACAATAGAAAAATCATCATTAAAAACGCCTGTGTGTTTTTGTTTACCTATCGAATGGTCAGTATAAGCAAAACAAGAAAATGAATCATGAGCGTGTCCTATAATAACTGTTATTCCGTTTTTGCTCAAGAGTTTGCCTGTAGCGTCAAGTAAATCGTTTTGAAATACATTAGAACAAATCCCTGTCAGCATTAATAAAACAGTATCTTTTGAACCGCTATCATATATTGCTCCTCTTAACTCTAATCCTCTTTTTGCAATTGCTTTTATTATATCCATTTTTAAACCTTTTCTAACATCTTAACTTCACCGGTATTATGATTAAAGTGGCATTTCGCTATGTATAGTTTATTGTTTTCTACGGCTTCCTTTATTATAGTTGAATGATTTAACAAATATTCTTCAACCCAAAGAGTATGCTTTCTTGCAAATCCGTTGTTGCAGTCAAACTTACCTTTGCCATCAATAACAGGATAAACAGATTTTAGTATAGATTGAAAATGCTCCGGCATATTGGGGTACTGTTCATTTGCGTACTTCATGACTCCGCAATCGTCGTGCCCCAAAAGAATTAAAAGCGGTACGTGTAACTTTTTAACAGCATACTCAATACTTTCTTTTACGTTTGGTCCGACAGCAATCCCTGCAACACGCACTACGAAAAGTTCTCCTATTCCGCAATCAAAGATAATTTCAGGTACAACTCTTGAGTCAGAACAGCTGAGAACACAAGCATACGGTTCTTGATAAAGAGCAAGACTTTGCAAAGTTTGCAAACACATATTCTTAGCGGTAGGTTTTCCTGCCATAAAGTTTTTATTGCCGTTTAATAATTTGGTCAATTCTTCTCTTGCAATATCAGGAATACTATCCAAAATACACCCCCATCTTCTTTTTACTCTATATTAGCATAAAAATTGTAAGTAAAATTTACCCCCCTACTTTACCCCCCTACTTTACCCTTATAATTTACCCCCATAAATTACCCCCATAATTTACCCCCATTTGACTTCGATTTTTTATGTATTTATCATGTAATATGTAAAAAGCAGCCGTTATTTAACAGAAGATGCGAGGCTTTTTGTAGAAATTGAGGTTATAGAAACATGATAAACAGAAAATCCAGAGACGAGATAAAAAGAATGAGGCATGCAGGGCATATTGTTGCTCTTGTACATAAAAAGATGAAAGAAGTAGTGGAACCCGGAATTTCGACTCTGGAGCTTGATAATATTGCAATGAAGGTTATTAAAGAAAATAAGGCAATACCGACATTTTTAGGCTATAACGGGTTTCCGGCATGCATTTGTACTTCGATTAACGAAAAAGTCGTTCACGGAATTCCGAATGAAAAAGAAGTTTTAAAAGAAGGCGATATAATTGCAATTGATGTTGGCGCAACTTATGGCGGAATGGTCGGCGACAGCGCTTGGTCTTATGCTGTAGGAAAAATTTCAGAAGAAAAACAAATGCTTATGAAAGCTACAGAAGAAGCTCTGTTTGCAGGTATTTCAAAAATGAGAGCAGGAAACGTTTTAGACGATATCTCAGGCGCAGTTGAAGATGTTGCAAAATCTTACAATTTGGGAATTGTGAGAAACTATGGCGGACACGGAGTCGGTCACCAAATGCACGAAGATCCCTTTTTGTTTAATTACCGTGTAGGAGACGAAACTCTAATAAAACAAGGTTATGTAATCGCAATTGAGCCGATGCTAAACCTCGGTTGCGATGAAGTTTTTGTTGAAGAAGACGATTGGGGGGTTGTAACAAAAGACAGAAAAGCTTCTGCTCACTTTGAACATACAGTTCTTGCAACAGAAGACGAACCAATCCTTATGACGACATTGATGGAGTAAATTTTTCGGGTTTTATTCAAACTAAAAAGGTGCGTCAAAACGACGCACCCTACATAACTGTTATTATACAATCCTAACAAGCAGATTGATTATTAACTGAAATTAAGCAAATATAGTCTTTCTATGTGTATCTGTGCCTCCAGTCGAAAAAATCCAAATTTTTTCATTAAATTTTCTAATATCTGTTTTTTTAAATTCAGATAGCCTTTTTCCCCTTTATACTGATAATTTCCCTCGGCTCCGTGTATACCATTTTCTTTTAATTATGATAAAATATCATTAATATATTATAAAAAATTTCTGCGGAGCTAGGTTGTGAAAAAGATTATAACAGCAATATTAACAATATACTTGACAGCAAATTTTTCGTTCGCATATGAATCTAAAATCGAAAAATATGAAATAGATTTTCCGACAGCCTATGAATTAATGTTTAACAACAACAATTCCATAAAGGCAATTCTTGAGGATATAAAAGTTAAAAAGTACAAAAAAAATGCCGCAATTGGGGAATTTTTGCCAAAGGTGGGAATGAATGCGACTTTTATCCATTTTGACAAAGATATACAAACCGGCGAACACTCAATACCAATAATGAGTTCGACTGTTACAATACCTAATCTTGTAATTCAGGAAAAAAACGTTACAACATTCGGGTTTACAGCACTTTGGAATGTATTTACAGGCGGAAAAATTTTGGCGCTTAACTCGGCCGCAAGAGCTGAACTTGCAGGCTCAAACCTCAAATATAAAAGTTTGTCAGGAAGTTTAACCACAAAACTTGTAGAAAGATACTACGGACTTGCACTGGCCCAGGATGTAGCCGAAGTCAGAAAAATGGTTAAAGATACAACAGAAGAACATCTTAATGATGCAAAACTTCTTGAAAAAGAGGGCATGATTCCAAAATCCGAAAGACTCCATGCAGAAGTTGCTTACAAACAGGCAAAAAAAGATTACGATGCAGCTGTAAAAGATGTTTCGATTGTTGAAGAAGGCGTAAAAAATCTTATTAAAGATGATGCGGTTGATTTGACAGGGATTACAATTCAGCCTTTATCACATCTTTTTGTTTACGAAGGCGAAATAGCCGCTCTCGACGAATGGAAAAAGTCAGCTCTTGAAAACAATCCTGATTTTAAACAAACAGAAGTTCAAAAAAAACTTGCACAGGCGAACTATAGAGCGAATGCCGCTAACTACATGCCAACCGTTTCTCTGTTTGCGTATGATGTTACAGCGCAAAGTCATCTCGCTTCACAGCTGCCCAGATTTGGTGTGGGAGCAGGAGTAAATCTTATGCTCTTTGACGGTTTTGCACGCTACAACAACCTTAAAGCGGCAGATGCATTAAGAAAAGAAGTCAAATACGCATCTTTTGCTGCTAAAAATGATATTGAAAGCCTTATTGTCAAAAATTACAATGAACTCTTGAAGTACAAGGAAGAATATGAAAGTACGGACAAGACTATTGAAAGTGCTCAAGAATCCTTGAGATGTGCAATGCTGGCATTTAAAGAGGGATACGGGACATCATTATCCGTAACAGATGCGCAAACTATTCTTGCATCAATAAAAATCCAACGCTTAAATGCACTTTACAAATATGACCTAAAACTTGCGGAAATGCTTGCAAACATAGGTGAGGCAGATAAAATTCTTGAATATATTAAAAACTCAAAAGAGGAGAAATTATAATTTATGAAAAAATACATTGGTTTGATAGTCTTAGTTATATTGGTGCTATTAGTTATTTTTGCCGTTATAATCAATCGCCAAATGATAGTTCAGGGTGAAATTGACACAAAAACAGTTGACCTTTCGTCAAAAATCACTGGACGCGTAAAAGAAATCAAAGTTCAAAAAGGCGACACCGTAAAAAAAGGCGATATACTGATTATTCTCGATACACCTGATATTGAAGCGAAGTCTGCTCAAGCTGATGCTGCAATAGAGCTGGCGCAATCAAAAGAACTTGAGGTCTATAATGGTGCACGTTCAGAACAAAGAGCAATGGCTCTGAACGCATTGAATATGGCAAAAGCAGAACTTGCACTTGCAGAAAAGACTTATAACAGGGTAAAAAACCTCAATACCGAGGGTGTTGTTTCCAATCAAAAGGCTGACGAAGCTTTTACTATGTACCAAAAGGCTCGGCAAAATGTTGCAGTCACTCAAAACAATTACAACATGCTTGAAAACGGCTCAAGATATGAAGACAAGCTTATGGCAAGTGCAAATGTAAAAAAAGCACAAAGCACAAAAACGGAGGTTCAATCTTATTTAAATGAAAATGCTATAAAATCCCCGATTGACGGGCAGGTGACTGAGATTTCGGTTGAAGAAGGTGAGCTTGTTGGCGCGGGTTACACAATAATTACTGTTGTTGATTTAAATGATAATTGGGCTGTTTTTAATATAAGAGAAGATATGCTCCCAAAAATAAAAATGGGAACGGAATTTTTTATAAAAGTGCCCGCAATCGGGAAAAAACCCCTAAAAGTAAAAGTTGACTACATCTCCGCCATGGGAAATTTTGCAACATGGAGAGCCACAAAAATCAGAGGAGATTTTGACCTAAAAACTTTTGAAATACACGCAAGACCTGTTGAAACCAATCCTGATTTGAGAGCCGGTATGAGCGTAATTACTGATTGGAACAAGATTAAAGATTAAAAGGTAAGCCCATGAACGGTTTTTTGGAAACTGCAAAACGCGAAATATCAAGAATCAAATCAAGCAAATTTATGCTTGCTGTTATTTTTGTTCTGCCGATATTTTTTTCATTGGTCATTTGGTGGACATTCAGCGCAGGCACAGTAAAAGACTTGCCAATTGCAGTTTTGGACTTAGACAACAGCGACATTTCGCGAGGAATAACCAGAGCAATAGATTCAACCCCATCTGCTGATGTAAAATATAAAGTTGAAAGCTACGACCAAGGGCATAACTTAATAAAAAGCGGACAGGCATACGCATTTATTGTATTTCCTCAACATTTCAAGAAAGACTTAAACAGAAACAACCGACCAAAAATTGTTTTTTATTACAATAACCAAACGATTCTTATCGGAGGTATTTTATCTAAAGACATACAAAGTGCAGTTATAACAAGCATGAAAGCCATTGATGCACAAATAAGAATGAAAAAAGGTCTATCAAAAGATGCTGTTATGAAAAAAGTTAATCTGATTCGTGTGGACGAAAGAATAAAGTCAAATCCTTATATGAATTATGCATATTTTTTGGCTTATGCAGCCATCGCTCATATTTTTCAAATTTTTGCAGTTCTTTTCTCCGTATGGACATTGGGAATTGAGTTTAAAGAAGGAACAACAAAAGAGTGGCTAAAAACCGCAAATGATTCAATTTTTAACGCAGTTTTTGGGAAACTTTGCGTTTATTTAACTATCTTTTCGTCTCAGATACTTTTAATTTACATCTGTTATATTACATTGTATGGCGCACCTTTTAGAGGAAACCTAATTTTCTGTATCTTCTCAACAATATTGTTCCTTTTAGCTTATCAACTTGTTGGAATGATTTTTGTCGCGCTAACTTCCAACCTCAGATTATCAATGAGCGGTGGAGCTTTTTACACCGCAATGGGCATGACCTTCGCGGGAATGACTTTCCCTGCAATGTCGATGCCGGCTATTGGCAGATTTTACAGTGTATTTTTGCCTATAAGACCTTACGTAAACCTTTTTGTTGACCAAGCTATGAAAGGATTTCAAATTCAATACGATTTAATTTACATTTTTTGGATAACAGCAATAGGGCTTTTGGGGCTGAGTTCAATCGGACTTGTAAAAAAACACGCATACGATGAGGGTTTATGGTATCAAATATAATAAAAATCTGTAAAGACGAAATTAAATTAATATTCTCTGACGCCGGATGCCAGCTTGTTATGATTGGTGCTATATTTATATACAGTATTTTTTACACTATGCCCTTTTGTAACCAAGCAACCAGAGACGTTCCTATAGGCATTATTGATAACGATAAATCATCTATTTCACGCGAATTTGTCAGGGACTTAGATGCAACTGAATATGTAAAAGTTCAAAATGCCTATACTAACATAAATGAAGCGACAGAAGAATATTACAAAAATAAAATACAAGCGTTTATTGTTATTCCTAAAGACTTTGAACGTGACATAAAACGAGGGAAACCGTCATTTGTGTCAACATACACAGACAGTGCTTTCTTAATAATATACAAACAGATTGCAACTGCCGTAGCGACGCTTGCAACAGAATTTGGTGCAAAAATTGAGGTTGGCACATTGATGAAAAAAGGTGTGCCCAAAGATACCGCAATAAAACTTGTTATGCCGTTTGACTTTGTCCAAAATCCTTTGTATAACCCTATAGGAAGCTATCAGAACTATATTTATCCGATGGTTTTAATCCTGCTTTTACAGCAGACAATGGTAATAGGCGCATGCATGATTGGCTCAACACTCAGAGAAAAATTACACGGGGTACGCTTCAGAGAAAAAGATGGTAGTGTAAAATTTTACAAACTTAATTCAATTACACCTCACACAAACAGTCCTGTTGCAATAGTTTTAGGTAAGGCTCTTGCATATTCTGGATTATATTTTATCTATGCAATGCTTTATTTTCTCATTTTCCCATCATTTGTTGTGTATAATATGACATACAATATCATCCCAATGCTTTTGATTTTAATCCCGTATTTGTTATCTTGCGCATTTTTGGGACAAAGCTTCGTATATTTCTGCCCGAAACGCGAAGTTTCGTTTTTCATATTAGTTTCTTCATCAGTACCTTTAATATTCTTACCCGGATTTGTTTGGCCAAAAGAAACTATTCCCGCATTATTGAATATCGTTTCAAAGTTAATTCCTTTTGAGCCCGCAGCCGAAGGATTAGTTAAGATAAACCAAATGGGAGCAAGTTTTTCTCAGGTTCAGCATGATTTTTGGATTTTGATTGGATTGTGCCTAATTTATTTTGTTTGTGCGTGCGCAGCTGTCAAAAAAATGCAAAGCGAAGCAAAACAAAGTATTGAAGATAATAATTAATCGACAGAAACATTTTTGCCGTTACAGGACTTGGTGCAAAAGGTATTGATTTGACAGTAGCAGTACAAGAGGTACTTGGACATTCAAAGATTACAACCACTCAAAGAGATGCACACCCTGTTCCTCAAAGAAAGCTTGAAGCAATAGACAGTTTTGCTTTATTGGATGTATTATAACAGTCGGTTTGAAAATTTTGAACAGAAAGTTTGATAATTTTTTTGCAAAAATTTGCACCCTACAAACTCTTATCAAATCAGGTTATGTGATTGCTATTGAGCCAATGTTAAATCTTGGATGTGATGAAGTATTCGTTGAGCCCGATGATTGGGGAGTTGTTACAAAAGACCGTCAGCCCTCCGCTCACTTTGAACACACGGTTTTAGCTACAGAAGACGAACCGATTTTGATGACAACACTAATTGAGTGAAAACAAAAAGAATGATAGAGTATAGTCTACCATTCTTTTTGCTATTTTATAAAAGTGTCTATTGGAAAAATCTGCCAAATCCACCACGTGGAGTTCCATTGATACTAACACATGCTACAGGAATGTTTATTGTATCACCAGCTTCAAGTACTGCTTTGTCATAATCAGTGTTTCTTCCGTCTGCAGAACTTCCTGCTTGAGCTCTTTTGTTAATAAGTGTATCATTACCATACGGAATATTTCCTTTTTGTACAAGAACTCCGTTGCCTATTCCAAAATCTGATTTGATTGTAGCAAGATTCGGGTTTTTTGTGTACCAGGGAGTTTCCTTGACAGTTATTTTGAACATTTTACCGTCGTTTGAGAGTTTAATATCATAGTATTCACTATAATTATTCATCATTGCTAATTTTAGTTTTTGTTGTCCGTTAAGATCACAGTTTTCTAG